>NZ_JFHO01000048.1:0-63365 GCF_000724705.2 Acidiphilium sp. JA12-A1 | reverse complement strand
CCCGCTATCTGGATCTCCGATCTCTATGGCGCCCAGCGCGGTCATGCCGATGACTGGCAGATTTGCCTCGCCCACCAACTCCGGGACTGCAAATTCGCGATCGAGGCGGGTGATACGATCTTCGCACCCAGAATGAAGGCCCTGCTGCTCCGCGCCGTCGTGCTGGCGCGGCGCCATCGCACGCTCGCGGACGCTACAAGACGCGCCTGGCGGCGGCGCCTCGACCATGATCTCGACGCCGTCATGGCGCTCGCCCCGATCAACCACCACGGCAGACGATTGCGCCGACGATACGGCAAGGTTCGTGATCATCTCTTCACCTTCCTCGACCACCCGGATATCGCCGCGGACAACAACGGCTCCGAGCGCGAACTCCGGCCTACCGCGACATATCGCAAGGTCACCGGAGGGTTCCGATCCAACTGGGGCGCCGATTTCTTCGCCAACGTCCGATCCGTCGTCGGGACCGCCGCGCGGCACGGCCTTGATGCCTACACCGCTATCAAAAACGCCGTCACCGGAGCATCACTGCCCATCGCCCCCCTACCGGGTTGAGCAGATACACACCGCAGCCGATTGTTCATCAATCGGCAAGAAAATCCGTTCAATCGAGCGAGATTGGCCAATCCAAGTGGCGAGGGCATCGGGATATCGATGCATTGCCGGTCGCTGATCCTTGATATTCGCCTACGAATTCACAGGCCAGGTCCGCTTGGCATCTTCAGACCCTACTGGATCGGATGGATGGCGATGCTGGCCTGATAGGAACGGCATGTATCCCCTGGCCGGTCAACCCCATTACGCCGGATGATGAGGCCTAGACGAACGCCATCACCACCAAACCGGCTAAAAACGACAGGCTTCCCAACGCAGCAGAGGCAAGACCGAACGTGAGGACGTCAGTGACGACGGAAACCGATGCCAGGACGATCGCGATCTGCAGCAGACCGACGACGATTTCGAGAAGGTGGTAACGCTCAAGCTGATGGTCGCGCGCCTCGGTCTGTCGCAGCGCCTGCGCGCGCAGTTGTGCCTTTCCTTCGCGGCCTTGCGGATCGGAGGCTTCCTTGTCTGCCCTTGCTTCGGCCGCCTGCGCCGCGCGGGCTGTTGCAGGGTCGTTGTCCTGGGTGGCAAACGCCTTGAGCAACTGCGCCTGCGAACGTGCGATATCGGCCTTGATCGCCTTGGCCTGGTAAAAGGACCAAGTGTCGTTCACGGCAATCTGCTTCGAGATATAGTCGTTCTGCGCCGATTTCTCGCCCATCTCGCAAATAGCGAGAGCGGCGGCGAGAATGCCGATCAGCAGCGCCATGCGCCGGGCGTGACGGTTTTCGGGGTGTTCGCGCAAATGCTTGTGGCGTTCGAGACTGTCCGTCGCCGTTTCAATACCGTCCATCACGCCGCCATCGGTGTCAGGGTAAAGCGCCAATCATCGGTCTGGGATATTGGGGCAGTGGTGCCCAGGGGCGGAATCGAACCACCGACACTGCGATTTTCAGTCGCATGCTCTACCAACTGAGCTACCTGGGCACGGCGCAATCAGCGCGACGCGGGGTTTAGCCGAAGCCGGCGCGCGCATCAAGTCATCACCCTGCAATAACCGGCGATGGCTGCCGCGCGCGCTCAGTTCTTTACGAGGGCGGCCTCCGGCATCTCGATGTCGATCTCGAGCGTGGACACCGTGCCATCGCGGCCCAGCTTGACGTTCACCTTCTCGCGGTCGATCGATACGTGCTTGGCGATCACGGCAAGAATTTCTTCCTGCAGCACCACGGCGAGATCGGATTGGCCGGAGAGCGCGCGTTCATGGGCGAGCAGGAGTTGCAGCCGCTCGCGCGCAACCGGAGCGGTGCTGCGCGAGCGGGTGAAAAAATTGAACAGGTTCATGCGACCTTCCTGCCGAACAGACGGCTCATCAAGGTCTTCTTTTCGACCGGTGCGGTAATTTCGATCGTCTCGCCCATCAGCCGCCGGGCCGAATCGATATAGGCGCGGGCGGGCGCGGATGTTGGACTGTGCAACGTGACGGGACAGCCGACATTCGAGGCGCGCAGCACGTCCTCGCTGTCAGGGATGATGCCGATCAGAGGAATCGCGAGGATTTCCAGGATATCCTCGACCTTCAGCATCTCGCCACGGGCGGCGCGGCCGGCGTCGTAGCGGGTGAGCAGGAGGTGCTTCTCGATCGTTTCGCCCGCCTCGGCCCGCACGGTTTTCGAATCCAGCAGGCCGATGATCCGGTCGGAGTCGCGCACCGAGGACACCTCGGGGTTGGTCACCACCACGGCGACGTCGGCGTGGCGCATCGCGAGCGTGGCGCCACGCTCGATGCCGGCAGGGCTGTCGCAGATGATCCAGTCGAACTTCTCGCGCAGCTCGCCAATCACCCGTTCGACGCCTTCAGGTGTCAGCGCATCCTTGTCGCGGGTCTGCGACGCGGGCAGGAGCGACAGCGTGTCGACCCGCTTGTCGCGGATCAGCGCCTGCGCGAGTTTCGCATCGCCCTGCACGACGTTGACCAGGTCGAACACGACACGACGCTCGGCACCCATGACCAGATCCAGATTGCGCAAGCCGACATCGAAATCGACCACCACGACATTCTGCCCAGCCTGGGCGAGAGCTGCGCCCAGCGAGGCCGAAGAGGTCGTCTTGCCGACGCCGCCCTTGCCCGATGTGACTACGAGAACCTTCGCCATGAATGAATTCCTATCCCAATGCTGCGAGGCGCAGCTCCTTGTCATCCAGCCAGACCTGCACCGCCCGCCCCTGCAGGCCGGTGCCCCAGTGATCCGCCGTGCGGTAGAGACCGTCGATCGCGAGCAGTTCGGCTGCGAGGCGGGAGCAGAAGATCCGCGCCTCATGACCGTTCGCGAGACCGGCGACGGCACGGCCGCGGAGCGTGCCGTAAACATGGATCGACCCGCCGGCAATAAGTTCGGCGCCCGAGGCAACAGGGCCGATCACCGTGATGTCGCCATCCTCGAAGACGATCGACTGGCCGGAACGGACCGGGCGGTCGATCAGCAGCGACGGGCGGGCCGAAGGAACAAGGGGTGCGGCTGGTGCCTCGACCGCCATGGCGGCTTCGGGTTCCGGAATCTCGATCGCACGGTCGCTACGACCTTCCCGACCCGGCGGAGCGAGATTGACGCCAAACCAGGGCGTTCCGGCCAGCCGCTCCATCTCCACCCCCTCGACGCCGATGATGCGCAGGTCACGCGCCTCGAGCGCCTTGAGAACGGCGGGAAGATCATCGCCGGTCATCGCAAGAAGGGCGAGATTGACCACAACGGGGCGGCCCTCGAAAAAGCCGACGGAGCGCTGGATCTGCCGGTCGAGCGCATCGAGCCAGGCGCCGAAAGGCGATTCCGGCATGACGACCATGGCCATGAAGGTACGGCCACGGATTCGAATCGCAGGAAGCGGAATGGCTGTTTCAGACACGTGACCGACGTAGCGGGCCGCGGCTTGGCGCGTCAACAAGGGATTTTGGAAAAGTCCAGAAGCCAGCGAAACGATCAAGGACAGGACTGGATTTTTCCGGTTGGCCCGCATGCGCCCGATAGATGGCCCGGCAGGCCGCGACTCGGCGTGGCTGCTCCCCTCTTTTCAGTGCCCGCCGATCAGACCCGATGCCTCGGCCCTCGCACGGCTTTCCGCGATCGATCGTCCAACGCCGATCGCCGCCTCCAGCGCGCGACGCCCGGCTTCGGCGTCGACCAGCACCGGTGCGCCGTCCAGGCACGCGGCATGGAACGCGGCGTGCTCGGCGGCCAGCGCATCATGGTCTTCCCAGCCGGCCTGCTCGATGCCGAATTCCTCGAAACCGGGCATCCGCGGACCTCCGCCCTGCCCTCGCCCGACAAGGCTCAGCCGGCGCGCCGCGAAATCCACCGCGAGATAGCCCGCCTCGGAAAATATTCTCATCCGCCGCTCGGTCTTGAGGGAAATTCGGCTCGCGGTGACGGTGGCGACACAGCCGTTCACAAAGCGCACCCGTGCATTGGCGATATCCTCATGCGCGCTGGCGACTGCCGCGCCGACCGCATCGATGCTTTCGATCGGCTGGGCTACCAGGGCGAGAATGAGGTCAAGATCGTGGATCATCAGGTCGAGGATCACCGATACGTCGGTGCCGCGCGGCTTGAACGGGGCGATGCGCACGGCCTCGATATAAAGAGGCTTGCCCATCCGCGCGGCGACCGCGCCGTGGGCGGCGGAAAACCGCTCGAGATGCCCGACCTGGAGCACGAGGCCGCGCTCACACGCGAGGCGCCCGAGGATTTCCGCTTCTTCCACCGTCGCGGCAATCGGCTTTTCGACGAGAACATGACGCCCGGCCTCGAGCGCGCGCCGGGCCAGGGCGAAATGGGAGTCGGCCGGAGCGGCGACGATCACCGCGTCGGACGTCGCGATCAGTTCGTCGAGCGGGCGGACGACACAACCGGCTTCCGCCGCCACCGCCGCGGCACGGCCCGCATCGGGATCGGACACGCCGACCAGATCGGCCCGCTCGGAAGCGGCCGTCTTCAACGCATGGTAGCGGCCGAAATGGCCGACCCCGATCACACCAACCCCGAGTTTCTGCATCACTTTCCGTTCCCGACCGCAGCGGGCTTGCACCCGCAAGCCGAGGCCGCCATACCACCCATGCCTTGCCGTTGGGAGCCCTTCGCCTGTCATGCTTTATTTCACGCGCCTGAAAACCACCCTGATCGTGCTGTTCTGCGCGATCGGCGTGCTGCTCACGCTGCCGAACCTGATCAAGCGGCCGGTGCCGGGCATTCCCTGGCCACAGATCCATCTCGGCCTCGACCTGCGCGGCGGATCCTACCTGCTGATGCAGATCGACATGAACGCCGTCGTGAAGGAGCAGCTTGCGAACCTGACCGACGAGGTGCGCCACGCCCTGCTCCAGGCCGATATCGGCTATACCGATCTCGGCGGGGACGTTGCAGCGCGGCGGGTCCAGTTCAATCTCGTCAAGCCGGGCGAGGCGCCGAAGGTGCGGCAGATCCTCGCGAAGCTGGTCTCGCCGGTGGCGGCGGCCGGCGGCGCGCCGGATCTGGACGTGAAGGTGTCGGATGCCGGAGCCGCAACGCTGACCCTCTCGCGCCCGGCACTGATCGCCAAGCAGACGCAGGCCATCGCCCAGTCGATCACCATCATCGGCCGCCGCATCGACGGCAGCGGCGTGGTGGACCCGCAGATCGCGCGGCAGGGCGCGGACCAGATCGTCATCCAGTTGCCCGGCGTGTCCGACCCGAACCAGATCAAGAAACTGCTCGGCAAGACCGCCCACATGACCTTCCACATGGTCGCGGAGGACGTGAACCCGGAGACCAAGACGCCGCCGCCTGGCGTCGAGATCCTGCCGATGAGCGATGGCAGCGGCCGGAAGCTCGCGATCCGCTCGCGCGTCGCGGTCGACGGCGCGGACCTGACCAACGCCCAGGCCGGGCAGGACCCGCAGAGCGGGCAGTGGGTGGTGAACTTCACCTTCAACAGTGTCGGCGCCCGCAAATTCGCCGACATCACGACCCATAACGTCGGCAAGCTGTTCGCCATCGAGCTCGACCGCAAGATCATCGAGGCGCCGGTGATCCGCACGCCGATCGTCGGCGGGCGGGGACAGATTTCGGGCAGCTTCACGGCCAAGAGCGCATCCGACCTCGCCCTGTTGCTACGCGCCGGGGCCCTGCCCGCCCCGCTCAAGGTGGTCGAGCAGCAGAGCGTCGGGCCGGAACTCGGCGCCGACGCGATCCGCGCCGGCATCGTCTCGCTGGCGGTGGGCTTCGTGCTGGTCATCACCTTCATGGCGAGTTTCTATGGCCTGTTCGGCTGGTTCGCGAACATCGCCCTCGTGGTCAATCTGCTGCTGTTGATCGCCGTGCTGTCGCTCATGGGGGCGACGCTGACGCTGCCGGGCATGGCGGGCATCCTGCTGACGCTCGGCATGGCGGTGGACTCGAACGTGCTGATCAACGAGCGCGTGCGCGAGGAGGTCAAGCTCGGCCGCAAGCCGCTCGCGGCGCTGGAGGCCGGCTACAAGCGCGCCTACGGCACCATCATCGACAGTAACGTGACGACGCTGCTGGCCCACATCATGCTGTTCATCTTCGGATCGCCGCCGGTGCGCGGCTTCGCGGTGACCATCTGTGTCGGCATCATCACAACCCTGTTCACGTCGACCGTGCTGGTCCGGCTGATCACGGCGCGCTGGTATGTCGCGCGCCGTCCCGCCGCGCTGCCGGTTCTCTGAGGCCCGCGCCATGAAGTTCCTCACCCGCCCCGCCTTCCGCCTGGTGCCGGACGGCACGCGCATCCAGTTCATGAAGGGACGGTTCATCGGCCTCGCGGTCTCGGCCATTCTCTCGACCGCGTCGGTGATCCTGTTCTTTCATCCCGGCCTCAATCTCGGCCTCGATTTCCGGGGCGGCGTCGTCATTCAGGTGGCAACGCCGCAGAAGCCGGACTTCACCAGGCTGCGCACGGAACTCGCGGCCGTTCACCTCCCCGGTGCCTCGCTGCAGAGCTTCGGCGGCGACAAGGGCGTGCTGATCAGCCTCGAATCCCAGGACAATGCGAAGGATACGCAGAAATCCCTCGCCGCCGCGGAAGGGGTGGTGAAGCAGAACCTGCCCGGTGCGAAGATCCTCTCGACCCAGGCGATCGGCGCCTCGGTCTCGGCGACGCTGTTCCAGCAGGGGCTGATCGCGCTCGGGATCAGCTTCCTGATGATCCTGGTCTACATCTGGTTCCGCTTCGAGTGGCAGTTCGCCGTCGGCGCGGTGGCGACGCTGATCCTCGACGTGACCAAGACGATCGGCTTCATGGTCATCACCCGCCTGCCCTTCGACCTGGTCACCATCGCCGCGATCCTGACCGTGATCGGCTATTCGACCAACGACAAGGTCGTAGTCTATGACCGGATGCGGGAAAACCTGCGCAAATACAAGACCATGCCGCTGCGCGAGCTGATCGACCTGTCGATCAACGAAACCCTCAACCGCACGCTCGGCACATCCAGCACGGTGTTCCTCGCCGCCCTGCCGCTTGCCCTGTTCGGCGGCGCCTCGCTCTCCGGCTTCGCCTGGGTGATGCTGTTCGGCATCGTCGTCGGCACCTCGTCGTCGATCTATATCGCGGCGCCGATCCTGCTGCTGCTCGGCGAGCACCGGTTGCGCCGGGGCAACCCGAAAGTCGCCGACGATCCGACCGTCGCGAAGGACACGGCCCGCGCCTCGCGCTGAGAGACTCGCCTTCCGGAGGACTTCAAACCCAAAGGCGCAATGCACAGATCCGGAGTCGCACCGATGAGGAGACCCCGCCATGGCCGATCCGGATCGTGACAGGAAACGCGTGATCGACACCGAGGAACCCGAGCCGGTTCCGCTCGAAATCGCGCCCGAGCATGTCGCCTTCATTATCCTCAAGGCACGCGCCGTCGAGGCCCATCTGCCGCCGGTCGAGCCGGAGGAAGAGCCCGAAGCGGGCACGCCTCCGCCCGAGGAGGAGACCGATATGCTCGACGAGCAGGCCGGCGATGAAAGCGAGACGGAGTTGCGGGAGGCCATCGACCTTCTGTCCGACGAGGCCGCGACCGACCTGCTGGCTCTCTTTCTTGTCGGCCGCGGTGATTTCGGCAGGGACGAGTGGGCCGACGCCCGCGCCCAGGCGGCGGAGCAGATCAACGGCAACCTTGCTGATGACCTGCTCGGCGAAACCGGCCTCGGCGACATGCTCGAGGAAGGGCTGAACGCGCTCGGCTATGCGCCCGAGGCTCTCGAACCGGACGCCTGAACGCTATTTCACCGCAGCGACGATCGAATCGGCCAGCGCCGCCGCGGTGCAGGCATAGCCCCGATCGTTCATGTGCATGCCATCGGCGGCGAGGAAACCGGAGGGATCGGCGCCGGCGCGCGCCCAGGCGCGCATGAGCACATCGCGCGAGAACAGGCCCACCCGGTAGCGCCGGGCCAGATGAGCAAGGGCGGCGTTGATCCGCGCATTGTCGGGCGAGTGCAACAGGCGGCGCGACCGCTGGTTATCCATCAGCACCACATCGAGATTGGCTGCGCGAAGTCTGCGCAATCCCTGCTCCACCAGAGCGGTGAACCGGTCCGGTGATTCGCCGCGCATCGCCGCATTGGCGCCGACCTGCCAGATGACCAGCACGGGCCGCAGGGCGAGCACATCGCGCTCCATCCGGCGGTCCTCGCGCAGCGCGTCCTCGCCGCTGATGCCGCGATTGATCACGCTGATCTCCGCGTCCGGCAACCGGTCGCCAAGGTCGTCCTGCAACATCGCGGGATAGGAATCGCCGATGTCGTGCGCCATCGCCCCCCAGGTGGATGACGAACCGATCGCCGCGATCACGACCGGCTGGCCCTGGTGGATCGCGGCCCGCAGATGCGGCAGACGCAGATATTGCACCGGCACGGTCGGGCAGGACGGCGCGGCCGCCGCCGTCCCGGCCAATGCGAAAAGCAGCAGGAGACTAGGAAACAGACGGTTTGGCATCTTTCACCCTGTACCAGGCGGCGATCGCGGCGACGCCGAGCAGCGCGGCGAGACCGGCGAGATTGACGACGATCTGCATCGCCCAGCCGTCATCGGTGTCCATCACGATGCGACCGGCATAGGAGAGCAGGATACTCGCGCAATAGGTTGGCAGGCCGTACTGGCCGATCAGGACGAAGACGCGGGCGAGGCGGCTGCTCAGAAACCGTCCTTCGGCGCGGACATGGCGGGAGGCGAGCCAGGCAAGCGAGAGAATGGAGGCCAGCCGGTACGGATGCAGGCCGGTCTTGTCGATATTGCTCACGAATGGCTTGAGCAGTGGCGGGATGTGCTTCGCGAGGGACGGCTCGATCCATGTGGTCAGCAGGATCGCGAAGCCGATCAGCAGCAGCACGACCGCAACCGCATCGGTCGCGAGAACGGGCAAATCCGGCTTGCCATAGCGCGAGAACAGCATGCCGAGGACGAAGAGCAACTGCCAGGTGAACGGGTTGAAGTACCAGCCGTGGCCACTGTGGGTCGGCAGGTTCCAGCCATAGATCCGTGCGCCGGCATAGAGCGCGAAACTGAGCACGAGCAGTGCGCGCGGAAAGCGCAGCATGAAGAGCAACGGCGCGATGCCGCCCATGATGGCGACATAGAGCGGCAGGACATTCAGATAGGCCGGCTGGTAGAGCAGCGGCACGGCCTCGATGATCGCCGAAAGCGGCTTCGCAACCAGATGATCGATTCCCACCCCGGAAATGTATTGCGGCCGCGCGAACCAGATGGCCGCAAGCGCAACCTGCGCTGCGAACAGCACGAAGAGGAAAATATGCGCGATATAGAGCGTCCAGGCGCGCTTGAGCATGTCGGCCGAGGCGGAAAGTGGCCCCGCGCGATCCATCTTGCGGCCATAGACAAGGGCGGCGGCAAAGCCGGCAAGCAGGATGAAGATTTCCGTCGCGTCGTTCAGTGCGAGGTTGCGCACGGTGAAGCGGGCCAGCGTGTCGTGCGGGATATGGTCGAGAAAGATGCAGAACAGCGCGATGCCGCGGAAGAAATCGACCCTGAGGTCGCGCCCGTCGCGGACGAGTTGCATCATCCGGCAGCGCGGCGGGCGGAAAGCGCGAGGGCGAGTGTGCCCTCGTCGAGGATTTCGATACTGCCGCCGACGGGAACGCCCTGGGCAAGCCGGGTAACGCTCACGCCACAGGTTGCGAGCCGTTCGGTGAGATAATGCGCGGTGGCCTGGCCATCGACGGTGGCCGGCAGGGCGAGAATCACCTCGCGCACCGATCCGTCGAGCCGGGCGACGAGTCGGTCGATGCCGAGATCTTCGGGGCCATGGCCGGCAATGGCCGACAACAGGCCGCCGAGGACATGATAGCGGCCGCGATAGACTGCCGCGCGTTCCAGCGCCCATTGATCGGCCACCGTCTCGACCACGCAGATCAGCGGTTCGCGGGCGGCATCGGCGCAGATCATGCAGGGTTGTTGGGAATCCAGTCCGCCGCAGGTCGGGCAGACGGCGACGCGCTGGCAAGCGGCATCAAGGGCCGCGATCAGCGGCAGCAGGCGCTGCTCGCGCTCGGCCATCAGCCGCAGCACGATGCGCCGCGCCGAACGCGGCCCGAGACCCGGCAGCCGCGCCATCAGCCCGACCAGCCGCTCGATCTCCGGGCCCATCATCGCAGGAATATCCGCCTATGCAGCCTCAGAACGGCAGCTTCATGCCGGGCGGCAGCGAAATCCCGCCCGTCACTTTCTGCATTTCCTCGGCAGCGAGGGTTTCCAGCCGCGACTTGGCGTCGCGATGGGCGGCGACGATCAGGTCCTGAAGCATCTCGGCATCGTTCGGGTCGATCAGCTTGGGATCGATCTCGATCCCCTTCATCTCCCCCTTGCCGGACAGCGTGACCTTCACCAGGCCGGCGCCGGCCTCGCCCCGGATTTCCATGGCTTCGAGACGCGCCTGCATCTCCTGCATGTTCTGCTGCATCTGCTGGGCCTGCTTCATCAGGCCGGCGAGGTTCTTCATCAGTCGATCTCCATGGCATCGGCGATATCGTCGTCGGAAATCGGCGGGACATCGTCGAAGCGGTCATCATCCATCACGGGCGGCTCCGCAAGGGCGGGCGGCGCGTCGACCTCGACGCTCGCGATCTTCGCCCCAGGAAACGTCTCGAAGATGGCCCTGACCAGCGGATGGTCGAGTGCCTCGTTGCGCGCCGTCTCGCGTGCCGTGGTTTCGGCCTCGACCATGCTCGGTGCGCCGGCGGCGCGGGATAGGGCGATGGTCCATCGCCGTCCGGTTTCCGCCTCGAGAAACCTGGCGAGGCGGGACGAAAGATCGCGAGGCGCCTCGGGGGTAAGGTTCAGTTCGATCACCGGCGGCGCGAACCGCACCAGCCGGGCATCGTGGCGGAGATGGGCATAGAGCAAGGCGTCCCGCTTCTCGCCGGCCAGGGCAATCACGTCCTCGAACCGGGCAAGGCGCGGGGCCGTTGCCGGGGCGGTCTCGGCCGGCGCGACCGGGGCGCCGTTCACCACCGCCCTTGGGGCCGGGCCGGGCGCGGACGCGGGCGCGGCATTGCCGCGGGCCACCGTCCCCTCGCCAGACAGGCGCCGAACCAGTTCGCCGGGTGGCGGCAGGTCGGACACGTAGCAGAGGCGGATCAGGATCATGTCGGCGGCGGCGCGCCGGTCGGTCGCCTGCTCCACCTCGGCGACGCCCTTGAGCAGCATCTGCCAGAGGCGGCCGAGAAACGGCACCGAAAGCCGCGCGGCCAGCGGCGCGCCGCGGGCGCGGTCGAGCTCGGGCAATTCGCTGCCCTCGGCCAGAGCCGGGATCGCCTTCAGGCGCGAGAGCGTATGGGCGAGGCCGAGCAGATCCTGCATCACCAATACCGGATCGGCGCCGGCTTCATGCGCGCGGTCCATCACGCCGAGCGCACCGGCCGGATCGCCGGCGGCGACGGCCTCCAGCAGATCGAAGACCATGCCGCGACCGGCCAGGCCGAGCATGTCGGCCACCAGTTCGGCCGTGACCGGCGCCCCCTCATCGGCCCGGGCGATCGCCTGGTCGAGCAGGGAGAGCCCGTCGCGCACCGACCCGTCGGCGGCGCGCGCGACGGCGTCGAGCGCGCCACCTTCGACCGCGACCGCCTCCTTCTCCGCGATGCGGGCAAAATGCGCGGCCAGCACATCGACCGGCACGCGCTTGAGGTCGAAACGCTGGCAGCGCGAGAGCACGGTGATCGGCACCTTGCGGATTTCCGTGGTGGCGAACACGAATTTCACGTGCGGCGGCGGTTCCTCCAGCGTCTTGAGCAGCGCGTTGAACGCGTTGCGCGAGAGCATGTGGACCTCGTCGACGATGAACACCTTGGTGCGGGCGATCATCGGGCGGAAGCGCGTCGCCTCGATGATCTCGCGCACGTCGTCGACCCCGGTGTTCGAGGCCGCGTCCATCTCCACCACGTCGGGGTGGCGGTCGGCAAGGATCGCGACGCAGTTGTCGCACACGCCGCAGGGATCGGGCGTGGGACCGCCCTGCCCGTCCGCCCCGGTGCAGTTCAGCGCGCGGGCGAGGATCCGCGCCGTCGTCGTCTTGCCCACACCGCGCACGCCGGTGAGCATGAAGGCGTGGGCGATGCGGTTCATCGCGAAGGCGTTGCGCAGGGTGCGGACCAGCCCGTCCTGGCCGATCAGGTCGTCGAAGGTGGTCGGGCGGTATTTGCGGGCGAGGACGCGGTAGGACTCGGCATGGACCGGGGCGGCGGCCTCGGGCAATTCGTCGTCGCCGAACAGCGACGGTCCCGGCGGCGGCGGCTCGGACCTGGGCTGATCGTCCGTCTCGTCGTCGTCGAACAGACCGGCCATGCGCCTCCGATGAGCTGGGCTGGATTGAGAGGTGGGAGACCGGAACCGCGACCCGTGCGGAAACTCGTTGCGGCTGCTGCCTTCCGGCCCTGACCGGGTTGGCGAGGCGCCCGTCCGCGACCGGCCTCCCGCTTTCCATATCTATCCTTTGAAGCCTCTTTGCAAGGCCGGCTTGCCGGCACCGTGGACCGGTGCCACCTTCCCGCCATGCACGATATTTCGCTCCCTTCCGCCCTGCTCTACAGCTCCGCCCGGCTCGACCGCGCCAGCCACCGCCGCACCGATGCCGACTGGCTGGCCGCGGCCCGCGCCGATACGGGCGCCGGCTTCGTCGCCTACTGGCGCGGCAAGCTGCTGATCGCTCCCGAACCGGAACCCCGCGCCGTGCTCGATGCCCCGCCGCGCGAGGACGCGGGGGAAGGCGTCTTTCTCGGGCTGATGAACGGCAGCCCGGTCTTCGCCGTCGATCTTTCGGCACATGACGCGCCGCTCGATGCTTTGCACCGTCCGCGCGGCGCGTTTCTCGAACTGCGCGGGCTGACTGCAACGCTGCCGGCCGAGGAGGCCGGGCTGCTCGCCACAGCGCGCGGCCTGCTCTACTGGCAATCCCGCCACAAATTCTGCGGCGTCTGCGGCGGCGCCTGTGCTCCCGAACGCGGCGGCCACACCATGCGCTGCGCGCAATGCGGCACCGAGCATTTCCCGCGCACCGACCCCGCGGTGATCATGCTGGTTGCGAAAGGCGACCGCGTGCTGCTCGGCCAGTCACAGAAATTTCCGCCCGAGCGGAACATGTTCTCGACCCTCGCCGGCTTCGTTGAACCGGGCGAAAGTCTCGAAGATGCGGTGCGCCGCGAAACCCTTGAAGAGGTCGGCGTTCACGTGGGAACGGTTTCCTATACCGGCAGCCAGCCCTGGCCGTTTCCGGCCTCACTGATGCTGGGTTTCCGTGCCGAAGCGGTGAGCGAGGCGATCACGCTCGACGCCGAGGAAATGCGCGCCGCCGCGTGGTTCACCCGTGCGGATCTCGCGAACCGCCGCGAGGCGGGCTTCAACCTGCCGCCACGGGATTCGATCGCGCGCAAGCTGATCGAGGACTGGATTGCCGAGGAGCATTGAACCAGACACCGAATTGTCATCAGATAACGTTTGATATCGAACGAATTGCGTCGTATAGCGGGCGCATCACAACCTGACGGAGAGTCGAAATGGCGAAAGTTCTTGTGCTCTACTACAGCACCTGGGGCCATGTTGAGACGATGGCCAAGGCCGTGGCGGAAGGGGCGAAGGCCGCCGGAGCGGAGGTGACGCTGAAGCGCGTGCCGGAGACCATGCCGGAAGACACCGCGAAGGCGATCCACGCAAAGACCGACCAGGACGCGCCGGTCGCAACGCCGGCGGAACTCGCCGACTACGACGCGATCATTTTCGGCACGCCCACGCGCTTCGGCAACATGTGCGGCCAGATGCGCAATTTCCTCGACCAGACCGGCGGCCTCTGGGCCAAGGGCGCGCTGATCGGCAAGGTCGGCTCGGTCTTCGCCTCGACCGGCACGCAGCATGGCGGCCAGGAAACCACCATCACCTCGTTCCATACCACGCTGTTCCATCACGGCATGATCGTGGTCGGCGTTCCGTATTCCAACCCGGAGCTGACCAACATGAACGAGATCACCGGCGGCACGCCGTATGGCGCAACCACACTGGCCGGCGCCGACGGTTCCCGCCAGCCGAGCGCCAACGAACTCGCCATTGCCCGCGCGCAGGGCAAGCATGTCGCCGGGATCGCCGCAAAGCTCGCCGGCTAAACGGACGAACGGGCGGCGCCGCAAGGGCCGCCCTTTGTCCCCGTCTTGTCATATGACTTCACCGAGACAGCGGGGTAGACGGGGGCCGAATTGATCGATGGAGGTCCCGCATGACAATATCCCGCCGCGGTTTTCTGGGCACCGGCGCCGAACTCACGGCCGCCTCCCTGCTTGCCGCCGCGCCGGCCGCGCATGCCGGAACGGCCGATGCATTTCGCTTCCTCTCGATCGGTGACTGGGGCCGCGACGGCGCGCATCATCAGCGCAACGTCGCCCAGGCCATGGCTGATCGGGCCGCCGCCGATTCGCCGCGCTTCATCCTTTCGCTTGGCGACAATTTTTATGAATCCGGTGTGAAATCCGTCAACGATCCGCAGTGGAAAACCAGCTTCGAGGACGTCTACGATCAGGCCTCGCTGCAGCGCCCGTGGAAAGTAATCCTCGGCAACCATGATTATCGCGGCAACGTGCCCGCGCAGATCGAATATTCGAAACGCTCGAAGCGCTGGCAGTTGCCGGCCCGCTACTACACCCACACCGAAACGCTGCCCGGCGGCGGCGAGGCGGAGATCTTCTTCCTCGACACCTCGCCCTTCATCCGCAAATATGTTGGCACAGTCACCGATATTTCCGGGCAGGACCCGCACGCCCAGCGCGCCTGGCTCGATGATGCGCTCGGTCGATCAGCCGCCCGCTGGAAGATCGTGGTGGGGCATCATCCGCTCTACACCGCCCTTGGCGGACCCGGCCACGACCAGCCCGACCTGATCGCGGCACTCGAACCGGTCCTGCGCCGCCATGGCGTGAAGCTCTACATCAACGGCCATGACCACTCGATGCAATATGTCGAGATGGGCGGAGTTTCCTACGTGACCAACGGCGTCGGATCGGAAATCTACGATCCAGGCACGCCGAGCCGCGCGGGATTCTGCCTTGGCGCACATGGCTTTCTGACGACGTCAGTCACACGCGAGGCGATTGCGTTCGCCTTCATCGACATGGACGGCAAGACGCGTTTCGCGAAGTCCATCTCGGCCTGAGGTCGTCGCGCCGCCGGCTCACGCGCGCTCGCGCCACCAGCCGGCGACAATCAGCAGAAGTCCAAGAAGCACGCCCGGAATTGCCGGTGGCAGTTTCACATCACGCTCACCGGTCACGATGCTGGCATGGCGTCGCCGGTACAGCCCCTGCCAGCCTGGCGCCGGGTCATGTGCGAGCCAGACGATCCGCCCGCCGCTGCGGCGCGCGAGCGGCGCGAAAATCCGGCTGCTCGCGGCCAGATCCCGCTGCTCTGCCGGATCCTCGTCCGCGGCGGCGGCATAGGCGGTGCGGCCGCCGCCGGCAACCCGCCACACACCGGGCCCGCCGGCCGACAGGGAGGCCGCAAACCTCCCGGGCGCAGTGCGGTGCAGCGCGATGGTCATGGTCCGGCCGTCCGGCGCCGTCACCGTCACCGAACCTGGGGGGCCATCCGGCCCGATCCGGCGTATGCTCAGCCGCCCCGCCGCAATGGACGCATGCAACTGACGCGCCGCAAGTGACGGATCGCCGAGCAGCCAGTGGACCGTGCGACCAAGCAGCGCCGCCGCCGGCCCGCGCATCGCCGCATCGCCCGCCAGCGCGCCGCGTGCCCAAAGCCAGAATTGATCGGAAAGCAGCATTGCGACCCGCCCCTTGCCCTCATGCGCAAGAACGAGCAGCGGCGCCGCCACGCCCGGCACGCGAAGCAGCGTCACGCCGCGGCGCCGCTGCACCGTTTCGTAGCGATACCAGGGACCGAGTGAATCACGCGCGAAACGGGCGGTCACCGGGTCGCGCAGCCCTTCACGCGTGAGCTGGGGCGTGAAGGCGCCAGTCACCGTGCCGGCACCATAGGGGCGCACCGGGAGGATCGGCCCGAGCGGCGAATCGGCGATCGACCGGTTCCCTTCGAATTCCGGCCCGGCCTCGACCAGCAGCGCGCCGCCGGCGCGGACATGGCGCGCGATATTCGCGAGATAGGGCGGCAGCAACAGATCATCATTCGCGAACTGGTCGAGAATGATCAGGTCGAACTTTCCGATATCCCGGTCGAACAACTGGTCCACCGGAAAGGGAATCAGCGCCATGTCCCGCAGCGGCGCCGGCATCGGCTCGTCGGGCAGGCGGAGGATGGTGAAATTCACCAGCCGCACGGCGGGATCGGATTTCAGCAGCAGCCGCCAGGCCCGCAGCCCCGGATTGGGCCGGCCGGCGATCAGCAGCACCGTCAGCCGCCGCCGCACGCCATCGAGATGGAACACCGCCTGGTCATTGGTGCGGGACACCTCACCCGCCAGCGGCGCCGCCGACACCGCAACGACCGCGCGCCCGGCATGCGAGACGTCGAGCGGCACTGTCTCCGTCTGTCCCACCCGTGCGCTGACCACATGGACCGTGTGCCCATCGACCGAGATGCCGACCGGAACCGCGGTGCCGCGATCCTCGACGCCATGGTCCCGGACGACGAAACGCA
This sequence comes from Acidiphilium sp. JA12-A1, assembly GCF_000724705.2. Lineage (NCBI taxonomy): Bacteria > Pseudomonadati > Pseudomonadota > Alphaproteobacteria > Acetobacterales > Acidocellaceae > Acidiphilium > Acidiphilium sp. JA12-A1. Next base: position 46,673 of record NZ_JFHO01000048.1, on the reverse strand, counting down.
GCGTCACCTTGTGGCCGACCAGCCCGTAGCGCGGTGCTGAAATCAGGCTCAGCGCCCGATCCGTCTGGCCCGGCGCGGCGGGGATCAATGCCGAGACAGGCACGCCGTCGGGCAGTCGGCTCGGCGGTGCGTCGGTGGCTTCGCCATCGGTGATGGCGACGATGCCCGCGAGTTCCCCGGGCGGAATTCCGGAGAGCGCCGCCTTCAGCGCGGAGAAAAGCGGCGTTCCATCATGCCCGTCGCCGGCGACGGCAACGGTGCGGAGGGTGACACCTTTCGGCACCGTGGCAGCAAGATGCCGATAGGCGGCAGCGGCAAGCGCCGCGCGCCGCCCGATCGCCATCGAGGGTGAGCGGTCGCGAATGACCACGATCGTGTCCGGCAAGGGCGCGGTCGTGCGCACCTGCCAGCGCGGTCCGGCCAGCACGGCAAGCAGGAAGAGAAGGCCGGCGAGTCGCAGCCAGGCGCCGCGCGCCCGGCGAAGCAGGCCGATGCCGCCGAACGCGAGCGCAATCGCGGCCAGTCCCGCAATCAGAGGCCAAGGCACCAGCGGCRCMAGCGGCGCAAAGACGACGGGTATCGTCATTCGCCGAGTCTTCGGAGAATGGCGGGGATCTGCAACTGATCCGCCTTATAGGTGCCGGTCAGCGCATACATCACCAGATTGACGCCGAACCTGCCGGCCTTGTCGCGCTGGCCGGGGGTTCCGGGCAGAAGAGCCTGCAAGGGATTGCCGGCCTGGTCGAGTGCCCAGGCACCGGCCCAGTCATTCGCGCCGATCACCACCGGGCTCACGCCGTCGGCGTCGCGGCCGCCTGGCGCGGCAATGTAGACCGGCGCTCCGTCGAAACGGCCGGGAAAACTGCGCGTGAGAAAGAAGGTGTGCGCCAGGGTGTCACGGTCGGTCAGCGGTCTGAGGGGCGGCAGGGAGAGACAGGCCGTCGCCCGGCGCAGTGCGGCGCCGGCGCCCGGGTCGAACCCGGCACCCGAACCGGCGCTTCCGGGATTGCCGCCATCGGTGTCGATCACCAGCAGGCCACCGCCGCGCATGAACGCGTCGAGCGCCGCACAGGCAGCCGGATCTGGCGGACGGGTCGCAGACGTCACCATCCAATAGAGCAGCGGATAGAGATTGAGATTGCCCTGCCCCGGCACCACGCCCTGCGGTGTGCCGAGCACGGCGGCGGTCTCCTCGTTGACCTGGGTGGAGAGCGCCGTCAGTCCGGCACGCACGATGGCGTCGGTTGCCGGATCGCCGGTGCGGACATAGGCGAGCGATGCGGTCAGCGCCGCCGCCGGTGGCGCCGCGCGCGCATGCGGCGCCGGGACAAGCATGCAAAGACCGGCCGCGCCGGCCAGAACACGCAGCTGAAGGGCGCCACGGAGCAGCAGCGTCGCCACCATGTCGACGAGCAGCAGGGCCATCGCGGCGGCCAGCAGGTCGGGGCCGAAGCGGCGCGCTCGCGGCAAGGCATCGAGCCCGGTCACCGGCACCAGTGCAGGCCACGAGGCCGCGGCGAGTGCCGGCACATGACCGCCGAGATCGAGTGCCGCCGAACCGCGGGCATTGCCCCACAATCCTGGTGGATGAGCGGGCGAAACCATGATGTTGCCCAGTTTCGCCGCATCCAGCGGCCGCGCGGCTGCGCCGGGCGGCACCAGCCGGCCTTCGCCGTCAAGCACGCGAACCGGCGTGAGTTGACCGGATTTCGGCACACGACCCGCCCCGAGACGGACCAGGCGGCGAATCAGCGCGGGAAAATCGGCAGCAAGCGGCAGATCCGACCAGCCCGGATTGGCGGCCGTCAACACATCGACCAAGGCACCGCGCCCTTCGCGCCTGCCGAGTATGATCGGCGTGCCATCGGCCAGACTGGCCCAGACGGTTGCCGGATCGAGCCGCGCCGGGTCCGCGAGGCTCTGGCGGCGGACGCGCGCATCGCGCGGCAAGGCAATTCCTGCCAGCGGCGAATCCGGCGCGAAGGACGCGATGGCCTCCGGGTGTCCGCCGGCCAGGGCACCCGCCAGGTCGCGAACGCCGGGCAGAAGCGGATCTGGATTCAGCGAATCGGGCCTTGATGCGGTGAGCGGCCCGGCAAAGCGGATGACGACCCCGCCCGCCGACATGAAGCGCCGCAGCCACGCGATCTCGCGCGGATGCAGGTTCACATCCGCCAGGATGAGCGCGCCGGGATCAGCCCCCTCCACACTGCTGAACGATCCGGCGACCACTTTCGTTCCATTGGGGAGAGCCCGGCGCACGTAATAGAGTGCGCCGGTGAAGCGCTGCTCGGCATCGGCCGCGCCGCCCGCCACAAGCCCGACCAGCAGCCCCTTCGACGCGCCGTCCAGCAGGGCGACCGCCGCTGGCCCGGCAATGCCGGGAATGACGAGGCGCCTCACCCGCGCCTGAAGTGCAACCGGCAGGTCGATCCGGGCTGCACCTTCAGACGTTCCAGGTTGCACCTTTATGTCCACGCGGGCGAGCGCGCTCCCTGCGCCGTCTTCGGCGAGGACGGGAACCGAGACCGCTGCCGCCTGCGGCACGACGCCGACCCGGGCAAGGAGAGATCCGTCCGGCAAGAGGCCCGGCGGCTCCAGCAGTCGAAGCCGCGCGGGCGATGCGGCAACGATTCGCGCCGGGCGGAGTGCGGCAACAAAACCGCGAAGGCCTTGCGCGGCCAGACCGTCGGCGACGTATACGGCGGTAAGATCAGGATGCGCGCGCCGCACCGCGCGGACAGCGGCCGCAGCGGCGGCACGGTCCGTCGGCCAGGCCTCGGGACGAAGCCCGCCGATCGCGGCCAGCGCGGCGGAGCGGTCCAGCAGGGCGCTGGCGCGAGGCAGATGCCCCGCGGCATCTCGTGCCGTCGGCAGCACGATCACGCCGCGCCGGCCCGATTGATCGACGATGCGCCGCGCCGCCTCCTGCCGCGCCGGAAAGTCGGCCGCGCTGGCCCAGCCATTGTCGATCGCCAGCAGAACCGGGCCTGCGCCGCCAAGGATTGGAGGCGGTACGATCTGCGGGCCGGCGAAGCCGATGATGATTGCGGCAGCCGCAACCAGTCGCAGAAGCAGCAGCCAGAGCGGCATGCGCGCCGGGCTCCGGGCGGTGGGCGGGACGTCGCGCAGCAGTCGGATCGCCGGAAACAGCTGCCGGGGCGGCGCCGGCGGGGTCGCACGAAGGATGAAATATAGTCCCGGGAGCAGCAGTAACCCGGCGAGGACGGCAGGAGCAGCGAAACTGACCGGGCCGATCATCGCGCCGGTTCAAGCGCAGACCGCAGGGCGGCGAGCGCCGGGCCGGCAGGAGTGTCGGTGCGGTGGAACAACGGACGCAGCCGCGCCGTTTCGGCGGCACGGACGACGGCGGCACGTTGCGCGGCCAGGCGCGCGCGATAGGCGACGGCAACATCCTCGGCAGAAGCGACATCTTCCGGACGCCCCCCCGCCGGATCCTCGAACAGCACACGACCGCGGAACGGAAAATCGCATTCGGCGGGATCAAGCACCTGAAGCAGGACGCCACCCCGCAGACTGGCCCCCATGGCCGACAGCGCGGCCGCGACCTCCTCCGGAGGATCGAGGAAGTCTCCGATCAGCGCAAGGCGGCCGGGGCCGGGCGCGACTGTCTTCGGCAGCAGAAAGCCGGCAGCGAGGCGTTCAAGCGCCCCGGGTCCGCCAAGCGGTGCCGTGCGGCGCCAGGCAGCGACGCGTTCGCCGCCATCGAGCGCGAGCGCGGCCAGGGCGAGACCGAGCACCAGCGCGCGGTCGAATTTCGGTTCGCTCGCGCCGGCGGAGTGGAACGCCATGCCGGGATGATCGGCGATATCCAGCATCAGCGTTTCGATGGTTTCCCACTCCCGCTCGCGGACATACAGCCGTTCGCCGCGTGCGCTGCGCCGCCAGTCGATGCTGCGGGCGGAGTCGGCCTCGTGGAGTTCGCGATATTGCCAGAACTGCTCGCCCGCCCCCGCACGGCGGCGGCCATGCCGGCCCGGCGCCACTCCCGCGGCCAGGCGCCGCGCGGCGAGCACCAGGGCCGGTAGCCGCGCGGCCAGTGCAGCGGCCGCCGCGACCGCCGCGGCGCGGGCATCCGCTTCAGCCAAGGATCCGCGCAACGGCGAGACCGATCAGCGCCTCGACGCTCTCACCCTCGGCCCGGGCGGCGAAGGAAAGCCCCATACGGTGCCGTAGCACCGGCGCCGCCAGCGCCGCGACATCGTCAAGGCTCGGCGCTTCGCGCCCATCCAGCAGGGCGCGGGCACGGCTCGCGAGCATCAGCGCCTGCGCCGCGCGAGGGCCGGGCCCCCAGGCAAGCGCAGCGGCGATCTTCGGATCACCCGCCGTTTCCGGGCGCGCGCCCCGCACCAGCGCCAGGATGGCATCAACCACCTTCGCCCCCACCGGCATGGCGCGGACCACATGCTGGGCCGCGCGCAGTCCTTCAGGGTCGAGCACCGGTTCAACCTCCGTCTGATCGAGCCCGGTCGTCGCCAACAGCATGCGCCGCTCATCCGCCACCGAGGGATATTCAATGCGGATCTCGAACAGAAACCGGTCGAGCTGGGCCTCGGGCAGCGGGTAGGTGCCTTCCTGTTCCAGCGGGTTCTGGGTGGCGAGCACGTGAAACGGATCGGGCAGCTGGCGGTTGAGCCCGGCCACTGCGACCCGGCGCTCCGCCATCGCCTGTAGCAGGGCCGACTGGGTGCGCGGGCTGGCGCGGTTGATTTCATCCGCCATCAGCAGCTCGGTAAACACCGGCCCTTCGATGAAGCGGAAGGCACGGGCGCCGTCAGCACCCGTTTCGAGCACTTCGCTGCCCAGGATATCGCCTGGCATCAAATCCGGCGTGCACTGGATCCGCCGCGTGGACAGGCCGAGAGCGGCGGCAAGCGCTTCGACAAGACGGGTCTTGCCAAGCCCCGGCACGCCGACGATGAGCGCATGGCCGCCGGCGAGAATGGCGGCGAGACACTGGTCGATCACGACGTCCTGCCCGATGATGATGCGGCGCACCTGCTCCCGCGCATCACCGAGCCGCGCCGCGGCGGCGGCGAAAGCGGCAAGGATGTCACCCTGGTGTGTCGAACTTACAACCCGCCCATCGTTCTGCAACATTCCCGTCATTTGTGATCGCCTGCGTGGTTTTCCCGGAACGGCGCGCTGCCTATATCCAATGTATTGCATATGAGGATGTTGGATAGGGGCTAGTGGTGGACGATCCTCGACACGTGGCGGGAATATCTTCGAAAGCGGCCTCCGCGGCCCTGCGAAGTCCTGCCAGCGACGTGAATGCGATAACCGGCGGCGGCATCGTGCCCTTGCGTCCGCCCGGTTGCGACGGGGTCACGGCTCCGGCCAGAACCCGCACGCCGGTGGATTGCGGCGATCTGCCGTTCCTGATCAGGCGTGACGGAACCTGGCTCTATCGCGGTAGCCCGATCGGGCGCAAATCCATGGTCTGCCTGTTCGCCAGCGTGCTGAAGCGGGACCCGACAGGCGCCTTCCTTCTCGAAACACCGGTGGAGCGCGGCCGGATCGAGGTGGAGGATGCGCCGTTCGTCGCTGTCGAGCTCGACTGGCATGGCCAGGGGCGCGACCAGGTTCTCTATCTTCGGACCAATGTCGACGAGACGATCGCGATCGGACCGGACCATCCGCTGCGCGTGGCGCACGACCTGCTGACCTGCGAGCCAACACCGTATGTGGTCGTGCGTGCCGGCCAGGGTCCCTTCCCGATCGAGGCGCGGGTCAGCCGCTCGGTCTACTACGAACTCGTCGCGCTGGCGGAGCCGGGGGTGCAGTTCGGCAAGCGGGTGCTGGGGGTCTGGAGCCAGAGTGCGTTCTTCTCGCTGGGCGAGATCGCCCATCCGGTCGAGTGATCCGGTGACGATCGACGAGACCACGCTGCGCCGCCTGCTGCGCGAGCGCAAGGCGCGGCGGAGCGCGGGGCCGGGAACGGCACGCGCCGCTGCGGTGCTGGTCGGAATCGAGCCGGCGCGCGGCGTCTGGCTGACCCGGCGCTCCGCGCATCTCGTCCATCATGCGGGACAGGTGGCACTGCCGGGCGGCACTGTCGATCCGTCCGACGCATCGCCGGAAGCGGCGGCGCTGCGCGAAGCCGAGGAGGAGATCGGCCTCGATCCCGGCGCCGTCGAGCTACTGGGCCGACTCGACGATTTCGGAACCGGCACCGGATTTCACATTACCCCGGTCACCGCGCTGATCCACGGCACACCGGAGTTTCGCATGGCGCCGGACGAGGTGGTGGCGGTGTTCCCGCTCCGTCTTGAACATCTCCTCGATCCGGCCCTGCCGGAGTGGCGCAAGGGCACCTGGCACGGCGGCACGCGGGAGTTCCCCGTCTGGCCGCACCCGGACCATGTGATCTGGGGCGCGACAGCGTGGATTCTCTATCAGCTCGCCCTCACACTGCGCGAAGGTGTCTCCGCCGCCGCCGCCGAAGCGGCCAGCGCCTGAGCGGACGACTCGCCCTGCAAACGCGCCATCCGATCGAGTAGAGATGCGCGCATGGTCAAGCGGACAGAGCGCGTGGAGCAGGAACCGAATCCCATGATCGCCGACGATCCGCAGCTCGAACGGCTGTGGACCGTCTTGCCCGAGGCGCGGGTGGTTGGCGGCGCGGTGCGCGACCGGCTCGCCGGACGGCCGATCAGCGACATCGATCTCGCGAGCCCGCTACCACCGGAGGCGGTCGCGACGCGGCTTGCGAAAGCCGGTATCCGTGCGGTGCCCACCGGTCTCGATCACGGCACAATCACCGCGGTTCTCGACGGACGGCATTTCGAGATCACCACCCTGCGGCGGGATCTCGAGACGGACGGCCGCCACGCCGTCGTCGCCTTCACCGATGACTGGCGGGAGGATGCGGCACGGCGCGATTTCACCATCAACGCCATGTCGATGGCGCGGGACGGCACGATCCACGACTATTTCGGCGGGCGGGACGATCTCGCCGCCGGCATCGTTCGCTTCGTGGGCGACCCAACGACACGGATACAGGAAGATTTTCTCAGAATCTTGCGGTTCTTCCGCTTCCACGCGAGATACGAGGCGGGTCCTCCAGACCAGGCGGCGGTCGCGGCGATCCGGGCGTTGAAGGGCGGACTTGCCCGGCTCTCGGCGGAACGGGTGTGGCAGGAAATCAAGCGCATCCTCGCAGCGCCCGACCCGCTGGCGGCGCTCAACCTGATGGCGGAGACAGGCGTGCTGCAAGTCGTTCTGCCGGAAGCGGCCGGGATCATGGCGCTCCAACGGCTCCAGACACGCGGCGCACCGGCCGATCCGTTGCTCAGGGTCGCGGCGCTGATCGGTGGGGCGGTGCGGCCGTTGGCCCGCCGCCTCAGGCTCGCCGAAGCCGAACGCGCGCGGCTGGAGGCGATTGCCACGGCACCGGACCTCGCCGCTGATGCGGGCGAGGCCGTGCTACGCCACGCGTTGGCCGACTGGCCGGCGGAAACGCTGATCGATCGAAGCTGGCTGGCGGCGGACGATGCCGATCGCTCGGCGCTGCGGGCACGCCTTGCGACGATGGAGCGTCCGGTCTTTCCGCTCAAGGGACGGGATGCGGTAGCCATCGGTGTTGCCCCAGGCCCCGCGATCGGCGCCGCGCTCGCCGCGGTGCGCAGATGGTGGATGGCGCACGATTGTCTGCCGGACGGGGATGCGTGCCGCGCGGAACTGCGGCGGCATCTCGCGTCTCAGGATGCGTCGGGGCGGTAACCGGTGGCGACGAGGTAAAGCTCGCGGCTATCCTTGCGGCTCGCCTCGGGCTTCGCATGGCGCACCTGGGCGAAGCGGCGCTTGAGCAGGTTCAGCATGTCGCCCTGCGCCCCACCCTGAAACAGCTTGGTCACGAAGGCACCGCCAGGCGCGAGATGCTTGAAGGCGAAATCGAGCGCGAGTTCGGCGAGGCCCATGATCCTGAGATGGTCGGTCGCGGTATGGCCGGTGGTGTTGGGCGCCATGTCGGACATCACGACATCGGCAGGTCCGCCCAGTATCTCGGCAAGTGCCGTCTCCATCGATTCGTCCTGGAAATCACCCTTGATCAGGGTTGCCCCCGCGATCGGGTCGATGTCCAGCAGGTCGATGCCGACGACGCGTGACGCGCCGCGCTCAAGTGCGACCTGCGTCCAGCCGCCGGGAGCGGCGCCGAGATCCACCACCCGCGCCCCCTTGCCGATCAGTCCGAATTTCTCGTCGAGCTCGATGAGCTTGAACGCCGCTCGGGAACGGAACCCCCGCTCCTTCGCCGCGGCGACATAAGGGTCGTTCAACTGGCGGAGCAGCCATTTCTGCGACGAGGGCTTGTGCTTGCGCGCGGCCTTGAGCCGCACGGCGGCGCGGCGGCGCGAGCCGATGGTTTCCTCGGTCATGCCTGGCAGCGGCGCGGACGTGAACGCGCGTTGCGGATGAGGCGCATCAGCATCCCCTCGCGCAGGCCGCGGTCGGCCACAGCGAGATCGGCGGCCGGCCACATCTCCTCGATCGCCGCGAAGATCGCGCAACCGGGAAGGACGAAATCCACCCGGTCGGCGCCGATGCAGGGATGCTCGGTCAGGCGGGCCCGGCCCATTGCGCGGATCGACTCGAGACCGGCGGCGACGACATCGTGCGGCAGCACCGTGCCGTCGATCGCGCCACGGCGATATCGGTCGAGATTGAGGGCAATTCCCGCGATAGTGGTCACGGTGCCGCTGGTGCCGACCAGACGGACACCGCCCATGCGGATTTCCTGGCTGATGCGGTGGGTTTCCTCGAACGGGCGGAGCAGCGCCTTGACTTCGTCCACCACGCCGGCGAATCCGGCTTCCGTCTCGCACCAGCCAGCGCAGCGCTCCGAGAGCGTGACGACTCCGACGGGAATTGTGTGGTACCCGATCAATTGAGGCGTTACGCGGTCGGACCCACCATGCGCGGCGGGCACGCGGACCCATGCGATCTCGGTGGATCCGCCGCCGATATCGAACAGGAGAGCCCTCCGTTCCGCCTGGGTGATGAGCGAGGCGCAGCTCTCCATGGCAAGGCAGATTTCTTCACGCGGAGAGATCGTCTCGATCGGCAGGCCGGTTTCGGTACGCGCCCGGGCGATGAAGGCATGGCCATTCTCGGCCTGACGACACGCCTCGGTGGCGATCGCCCTGGTGGCGCTCACCTGCCAGCGGCGCTGCCGGTCCGCACAGATGGAGAGGGCCTCGATAGCGCGGTCCATCGCCGCATCCGAGAGCATGCCAGTGCGATACAAGCCCTCGCCCAGACGAACGACCCGGCTGAAACTGTCCAGAACGTGGAAACCGCCGCCGCTCGGCACGCCGATGAGCATCCGGCAGTTATTGGTGCCGAGATCAATCGCCGCGAAAGCCGGCGGCCGCGCCCGGCGATCGGGCGCGCCACGCCCTTCACCGCGCCGTTCTGCACCGGCGGGCGTTGGGTCGGACAAGCGCGGAACGGCGGCGTTGGTTGCCATGACATTGATATAATGGGCAGACCCATGGGCTGAGAGCAAGACAGATTTGCACGCACCTCGGGGACCGACAACGCGGCCAGTCGGTGATTGCCTCATATCGCCGAGGGTGCTAAAGGCCCGACAAGACATCGCTGACGATCTGCATGGGGGATAGTTTAGCGGTAGAACTCCCGGCTCTGACCCGGGCAGCCTTGGTTCGAATCCAGGTCCCCCAGCCACACAATCAGGCAGATCCCGGTTGCGACCGGTGGCGTTTGGTCATAAAATTATTTTCCATTCACCTTTCTGGATTTCAAAGTTGATCGCATCCGCGGACATGGGCGCCGGGTAATTCCGGCGATCCGCGGATGCGTGGAAAGCGCGGCGCTTTGTTCTGTCGGCACGCCTTGCCGATTATGGGTCGATCAAATCAGGGAGGCGGGAACCTCTTCGAGTCTGCTTTTGTCGTGAATACCACCTTGTGTGGTTTTCTGTTAGCCGATTTACACGAAAACGAAACGTGATTGAGGTCACGCCGGCCACAAAGCGCATGAAGCGCGCCTGATTTTTGGTTATACGGATCAAGGAAACGGACAGGACGGGATTCAGGCATGAATGAGTTGCTCGCTCCCGGCGAACGGTCGGGCAGCAACATTGCGGGCATCGCCGACTATGCGGCCCTGCGTCAGATTGAACGCAAGCTGCTCTGGCTTTCAGCCTGGATGATCCACCATGCAAACAATATCCGGCCCAATCGCGACGGACTGAAAGTCGGCGGTCATCAGGCCTCCTGCGCGTCCGCCGTCACCATCATGACCGCGCTCTATTTCCATGTGCTGCGGCCGCAGGACCGTGTCGCGGTAAAGCCACATGCAGGGCCGGTTTTGCACGCGATCAACTACATGTTCGGTCGGCAGACGGTCGAGAAGATGGCCAGGCTGCGCAGCCTCGGCGGGGCCCAGGCCTATCCGTCACGCAGCAAGGACGGGTCCGAAATCGACTTTTCGACTGGTTCGGTCGGACTTGGCGTCGCCATCACGTCATTTGCGGCCCTGGTTCAGGATTACCTGCGGGCGCATGGCATGGTCGGACAGAACCGGATTGCGTCACGCCACATTGCGGTCGCGGGCGACGCCGAGCTGGACGAAGGCAACATCTACGAGGCGCTGCTCGAGGGCTGGAAACACGATATCCGCGATGTCTGGTGGGTGGTGGATTATAATCGCCAGAGCCTCGACTCGGTGATGCCCGACCGGCTGTTCGGCCGCTTCGAAGGCCTGTTCCGCGATATGGGCTGGAACGTCGTCAGCCTGAAATATGGCAAGGCCCTCGAGGCCGCCTTTCGCCAGCCGGGCGGGGCGGCGCTGCGTGCGTGGATCGACGATTGCCCTAACAGCCTCTACTCCGCCCTCACCTTCCAGGGAGGAGCGGCATGGCGGCAGGCGCTGGTCACGGACCTCGGGCGCTCGCGGGGGGTTCGCGCGATCATCGACCCGATGAGCGACCAGGCCCTGGCGTCGCTGATGACCAATCTTGCCGGTCACGACCTGCCCACACTTGTCGAGGTGTTCGGGAAAGCGGCTCAGTCGGACCAGCCCACCTGTTTTCTGACCTATACGACCAAGGGGGCCAACCTGCCTTTCGCGGGGCACAAGGACAATCATTCGGGACTGATGAACGCGGAGCAGATGGAGGCATTCCGCCGCCAGATGCGGATCCGCGAAGGTCATGAATGGGACCCTTTCGAGGGGCTCGACGATCCTGACGGAGTGGCCCGGTTCATCGCCGGCGTACCCTACGCGACGCCATTGACACCGGCAGGGCGCATGCTTGAGGCGCCGCGAATACATGTGCCGGCCACCCTGCCGCACACGCCCTTCGCCGGACGGCGGCTATCGACGCAGGGCGGCTTCGGTGAAATCCTGTCCGAAATCGGCCGTGGCGCCGGTGAGGCGGCCGAACTGGCACGGCACGTCGTCACCATGAGCCCGGATGTGACCGTTACCACCAGCCTCGGCCCATGGGTCAATCGTCGGGGCATCTTTGATCGGCACACCCGCAACGATGTCTTCCGCGACTCGAAACTCGCCTCGGCGCAGCGCTGGGGCATGAGCCCCGAAGGTCAGCATATCGAGCTCGGCATCGCTGAGCAGAATTTATTCCTATTACTGGCCGCGGCCGGGCTTGCGGCGCCACTTTATGGCGCGCGCATTCTGCCGGTCGGCACCGTGTACGACCCCTTTGTCAATCGCGGTCATGATGCCCTGGTTTATGGTTGCTATCAGGATGCGCGGTTCATGCTGGTTGCAACCCCGTCAGGCATCAGCATCGCCCCGGAGGGCGGGCAGCACCAGTCGAACAACACGCCGTTGCTCGGCATGGTGCAGGACGGCATCGCTGCATTCGAACCGGCCTATTGCGACGAGCTTCTTCTCCTGATGCGCTACGGCTTCGACTGGATGCAGCGGCCGGAGGGGTCGTCGATCTGGTTCCGCCTCTCGACCCGTGCGATCTGCCAGCCGGACCGGCGGATCGAGCCAGCGGACGTAATCGCCGGCGGCCACTGGGTCTGTCCACCCGAACCGGGGACGCGGATCGCGATTGTCTACCAGGGAGCGGTGGCGCCGGAGGCGGAGGCCGCCCATGCCGCGCTGCTGGAGGATGTGCCCGGTGCCGGTCTTCTCGCCCTGACCAGCCCGGACCGCCTGTTCGCCGACTGGCGGGTGGCGCAGCAGGCCCGGCAAAGCGGCAGGGCCGACGCCACCTCGCATATCGAACGCTTGCTCGCCCCGCTTGCGGCGGATGCCTCTCTCGTGACGGTGCTGGACGGACACCCTGGAACGCACGCCTGGATCGGCGGCGTGCGCGGCCAGCGGGTGCAGACACTGGGGGTCGACCGGTTCGGCCAATCGGGCGACATCCCTGACCTTTATAGGATTTATGGCATCGACGCGGACTCGATCCTCAATGCCTGCGCGGCGGCCCTGTTGGGCTGATCCGCGCAGGCACGCAAATCAGGTTCAACTCGCCGCGGAACTGTCGATCCAGCCGATATTGCCGTCACTGCGACGGTAGACAACGTTCAACGCCCGATTGGCGGAGTTGCGGAACATCAGCACCGGCTGGTCCGCGAGGTCCATCCGCATCACAGCCTCGCTGACCGAAAGAAAAGCGATTTCAGCCGGCGTTTCCGCGACGACCGCCGCGTAAGGCCCGGCATCCGGCTCACCCGACCCGTTGCCTTTCGGAACCTCGGCTTGTTCGGAAACCTCTTGGAGGACGTATTGGCGCGCGGTTTCCGGGCGATCACGTGTGGCGCTCTCGCGGGCATGGTCGTTCACCCGGCGCCGATAGCGCCGGAGCCGCTTGGCAATGTGCTCGGCGGCATCGTCGAACGCAGCATGAGCATCGGCCGCCTCGCCTTCCCCGCGCAGGGTCAGGCCTCGCCCGGCATGGACGTTGATGTCACACGTGAAGAAGCTTCTGGCACGACTGAAGGTGACATTCGCTTCGAGCGCGTGATCGAAATACTTGTTGGTGATGGTGTCGAGCTGGTTCGCAACATGGACGCGCAGCGCGTCTGAGAGGTCAACCTGTTTGCCGGAGACCGTGATCTGCATAGCGAGATCCTTTTTGTTAGAGCCTTACCCGAGCATTGTAGGGCCGCCAGGTGAAGCGGGCGTTTACGTCGGCACGGATACGTCTCAATAATCGACAAGTCTTTATGACGCCGGCCCTCGCGCGACGCGCTTCAGCCTCCTGCCAGAAGCCCTTTTTCGCGCTTGCGTTGCGCCGAGCCGGGAATGCGCAACGCTTCCCTGTATTTGGCCACAGTTCGGCGGGCTATGTCTATGCCTTCCTTTTGTAACAATCTGGCAAGCGCATCGTCGGAGAGGATTCGGTTCGCCGCCTCACCCTCGATCAGCGTCGAGATGCGATGGCGCACCGCCTCGGCGCTGTGGCTTTCGCCATTCGCGCCCGCAAGCGCGGTCGTGAAGAAAAATTTCATCTCGAAAATGCCGCGCGGTGTGGCGATCACCTTGTTCGACGTGACACGGCTAACCGTACTTTCATGTATCTCGAGAGCGGCGGCAATTTCGCGCAGGGTCAATGGCCGGAGAAACCCGATCCCATGGCGAAAGAAGGCGTCCTGGTGTCGCACAATCTCGCCGGCGACGCGCAGGATCGTCTCCGCGCGGGACTCGAGGGCACGTACCAGCCAGTTCGCGCTTTGTACGCGTTCGGAAAGAAATTGCCGCGTCTCGCGGGACGCACGAGCGACGATTTGGGCGTGGAACCCTCGGCGGATGAGCACGCGGGGCATGGTCTCGGGGTTCAGTTCGAGAAAATAGTCGCCATCCGGCCCCGGGCGCATCAGGACATCAGGGATCAACGGCGTCATGGGGGTGACATCGAAGGTCGCCCCCGGCTTGGGGTTGAGGCGGCGGATTTCGGCAATCATGTCGCGCAGATCTTCGGCATCGACGCCGCAGATCTCCATCAGTGACCGAAGATCGCGTCTGGCAAGAAGTTCGAGATTGGCAAGCAGCGCGCGCATGGCAGGGTCCAGCCGATTGCGCTCGTCGAGCTGAACCGCGAGACATTCGGCCAGATCGCGGGCAAACATGCCGGTCGGGTCGAAACGCATCATTGTCTGACGCACCGCCTCCAGCATATCGGGGGCGACTGCAAGACGTTCGGCGATCTGCTCGGGCGGGTCGGCCAGGCGTCCGGCAGGGTCGAGCGCCATGATGAGTGCGAACGCAATCCTGCGGCGCACCGGGTCGGCAAAGGCGAGCCTCGCCTGCTGATCGAGGCTTTCCCGCAACCCCGGCGGCCGGTCGGCAATCTGGCCGATCCAGTCATCCCGCTCCGGCGAAAGGCCGGAACCGGTTCCATCACCCACGCCGCCAGCGTCATAGACATTCGAAAAATCGACATCGAGCGGCGTGCTCGCGCCGGAGGGATCCGGATCGACCACATGTTCCGCGCCAATATCGCCCGTCGGCTTCTCGGTGGAAGCAGCGTCGTTCCTCGGCACGGGCAGCGCCGCGTCGGCTTCGGGCTCCACCCGTTCGAGCAGCGGGTTCTTGAGAAGTTCATCCTCGATGAACTGGCTGACCTCGGCATTCGTGAACTGCAGCAACTGGATCGCCTGCCGCAGCTGAGGCGTCATCACCAGCGACTGAGTATGTCGCAGATCGAGACGAGGTCCTATTGCCATGCATGGATCATACCAAAGCCATCAGCAATGCGGAACGGGCAGAACGCGCATGGTGCGCTTTTTGCATCAAGAATTGTTGCCACTGTAGCGGCGCGCAACAAAAACGCGACAGGCCTTTTGGATCAGAAAGACGCCAGCAATTTGAGCACCGCGGGTCCGCCCACCACCAGGAACACGCAGGGCAGGATGAAGATGATCATCGGCAGCGTCAGCAGTACGGGCAGGCGTGCCGCGCGCTCCTCGAACCGGGTCAGCTGTTCCTGCCGCAATTCCGATGACAGGGTGCGCAGGGCCTGCGTCAGTGGCGTGCCGTATTGCAGGGTCTGGATCAGAGTCGACGCCAGACGTTTCAGACTGTCGAGACCCGTCCGAACACCCAGGGCGTTCAGCGAATCACGAATATTGCCGCCGATCCGCATTTCCTGGGCCGTCAGAGTGAACTCCTGCGCCACAGCCGGATGGGTCAACTGCAATTCACCGGCAACGCGAACCAGCGCCGATTCGAGACTCAAGCCAGCATCAGCGCAGATCACCATCAGGTCGAGCGCATCGGCGAGCCCCCCCTCGACCTTCTGGATGAAGCGCTTGCGCCGCTGCTGGATGATAATGTCGGGCAACAGCAGCCCCCCGATGGCTCCCACCACGGCAGCTATCACGGCATGGCCCGCGGTCATGTGCAAGAACCGGGACATGAGCAGGGACAGGACAGACAAGCCGGTCAATGAAAGAAGCTTGGTGCCGACGAACAGGGCAAGCGCTCCCTTGTCGCGAATACCGGCCATGCGCAGTGTATGCCGCAATTCCTCGAGGGTGCGGGGACTGAGCAGGCCGCTGCGCGCCACCGCGAGACCGAGACCCATGACGATCCGCACATGGATGGGCTGAGCAGGTTCACCCCCCTTTTCCGCCGCCCCGGACGCCGTGCCTGCCGCACGATCGATCCGCCGCTGGAGCTTTTCCTCGACGATAACGAGCCGAAGCATCAGCACCGCCGTGACGGATACCAGCAGGAACAGGGCGGGAACCCAGAGGATGGCGGCTCTCATGTCAGTTCAGACTGCGACGGATGATTTCACGCATGACCAACGCTCCGCCAGCGAGGAGCCCCACCGCGGCCGCCAGCACGATATTGCCGCCATGGGTCACGAACAGGACGCGGAGATAAGCCGGCTGGATAACCTCGATGGCGAGGGCGGCAACGAGCGGAATGATGCCGAGGATGAGAGCGCTGGTCCGCGCTTCCGACGCCAGGGCATAACCGCGTGCCTTCATCGCCACCCGCTTGCGGATGACTTCGGCCAGGCCCTCCAGCGTCTGCGCGAGGCCACCGCCATACCGGGCCTGCAGGCTGATTGCCGTGGCAAAAAAACCATATTCCGCAAGATGCGCCCGGTCCGCCATCTGACGAAGCGCCAGTTCGAGCGGCGTGCCGATCGCCACCTGGTCCGCAATCCGGCCGAATTCCCTGCTGGTCGGCGCTGGCATGTCTTGCGAGACCACGCGCAGGGCCTCCTGCACCGGAATGCCAACGCGAACACAGCGCACGATCGTCGCCAGCGCATCGGGGAACTGGTTCAGCAACGCAGTCGCCCGCCGCGCATGAACGGCGCCAAAGGCGAGACGTGAAGCAAGAAGAAACAGCGGCGGCCAGACGATCCAGCCGAGCCCGGGGATGAGGGCACCGACGAGATAGGCAATGCCGCGGGATATCACCGCAGCGGCAATGACAATCGCCCACCAGGGCATCGGGTAGTCCGGAGCCCGCACCAGATCGACCCCCAGAAGCAACAGGGCGGAATTGAGCGGCCGGCGAAATCGCGCCAGGGGATCGCTCGCAGCAGCCGCATCCTGGGAACTGACGACCAGCCGTCGTCCGGAAACCCGCGCCAGCCTCGCGTCGAGCGCCTTTTGCATCCGGTCGGCCCGCACGAAATTCAATCCGAGCAGCACGAGTGCGCTGGCCATGACTGCGGAAAGCGGCAGGATGAGCGAGAGGAGGCCGGTCATGCCGCTGCCTCTTCCAGTGCGGCCTTCCAGGCACGAAGCAGGCCGAAATAATTGAGTCGTTCGTGGAAGCTCGCCCGCGTATGGGAAATCGCATAGCGACCGATGATCCGGCCCGTCGCATCTTCGCCCAGCACTTCGAACTTGAAGATGTCGTTGAGAAGAGGCGTTTCCCCTTCGATTCCGGCGATCTCGGTGAGTTGCACGAGGCGCCGGCCGCCGTCGCGCTGGCGCTCGACCTGGACGATCAGGTTGACGGCCGAGACGACCTGCATCCGGATCGCACGCGGCGAAAGACCCATGCTGGCCATCTGCACCATGTTTTCGATGCGGGCCAGCGCATCCCGCGTATTGTTGGCGTGGATCGTCGACATCGATCCGTCATGGCCGGTGTTCATCGCTTGCAGCATGTCGAATGCCTCGGGGCCACGCACCTCCCCGATGATGATCCGGTCGGGCCGCATGCGCAGCGCGTTGCGAACGAGATCGCGCTGGGTAATCTCTCCCTTGCCCTCGAGATTCATCGGGCGGGTCTCAAGCCGGACCACGTGCGGCTGCTGGAGTTGCAGTTCCGCGGCATCCTCGACGGTGACAACCCGCTCGGTCGGATCGATGAAGCTGCTCATCGCGTTCATCATCGTGGTCTTGCCCGAGCCGGTGCCCCCGGAAATGATGACGTTGAGCCGGCAACGGGATGCAATTTCCAGCAGCCGGGCAACGGGCGGCGTGAGCGAGCCATACTCGATCAGCTTGCCGAAATTGATCGGCTTTTTGGCGAATTTGCGGATCGACAGGCAGGGGCCGTCGATCGAAAGCGGAGGCAGCACGATATTCACGCGCGAGCCATCCTTGAGCCGGGCATCGACCATCGGGCTCGATTCGTCGACGCGCCGGCCGACAGAGGCGGCGATCCGCTGGCAGATGTTCGCGAGATGGGCGGAGTCACGGAAGCGCACCGCAAGCTGCTCAAGCCGGCCGCGCCGCTCCACGAAAACCCGTTCCGGACCGTTCACCATGATGTCGGTGATCGTTTCGTCCTCCAGCAGCGGCTCGAGCGGTCCCAGGCCAAGCATGTCGTCCACAAGCTCGGCGGCAATCTGGTTCTGCTCGTTCCGGTTCAGCTGGATCCTGTGCTCGGTGGCGAGTTCAGCGACCATGCCCTCGACGCGCTGCAACAGCCGCGCATGGGTCAACCCGGCGATCGACGAAGCGTCGATATTCGACAGGCAGAGCGCGCGGATCATCTCGACGTCTTCCAGCCGTAACCGGATCGTCTGCTGGACCGGGGCGGAAGGTTCGACGGCACGTCGGCCGAACACGGGCAGGGCGTCCATCATGTTGCCAGCGCCGCGGTGCCGACGCCGAGCCGGCCGGCAAGATCGAGGAGCACCTTTCGAAATGGCCCCTTGCGCGCGACGGGAGGTTCGCCCAAGTCGCTGCCCTTCGCAACGATGGTCCGAAGTTCTGGCACAACGACGGCGATTTCGGTGCCGAGGGTCGAAGCGATTGTGCTGATCGGGGGGCAGCGCTTGCGCTGGTAGCGATTGAGAACCACGATCGGCGCCGACGTCTGCATCTGGCCCGGGGGAAGAGCCAGCCACCGGGCGGCGTTGCCGAGACTTCGGGGGGCCCCGGTCGTCACGATCACCCGCATATGCGCAAGGGCGAGCAGTTCGGCAGCAAAGCCCGTCGGGCGAGCAGGTATGTCGGCAACCACGAGATTGTAGCGCTGGCGCAGGGCATTGAGCAGCGCGCGCCCGCCACCGGGATGATATTCCCAGGGTTCGGTGAGCGGTTCCTCCGCGCCCAGGACATGAAGCCGGCCGATCGAGGGCTGCGCCGCGCGCTCGATCAGCAATGGGTCAATGCGGTCAGGAGTGTCCAGTGCGTTGCGCAGGCCGGTGCTGGGTGGGGCATTGGATGCAAGCGCCGCACTGCCGCGCTGCAAATCCGCATCGAGCAGGATTGTGTGACGCCGGATTTCGCCGCCGATAAGCCAAGCGAGGCCGGTTGCGATGGTGGTGGCGCCAACCCCGCCCGCAGCACCGCATACCGCCACCATCGATCCGCCGCGGGACGTCTCGAAGGCGGGAACCTCGCCAACCGCCCAGGGCGCCAATTCCCGGCTGACCAGCGCCGCGTCGAGCGGCTTGGAGAGATATTCGCTGACCCCGAGCGTGCGCGTAAGGCTGCGGTAGAAGCCGATACTCCGTTCCTCGCCGATGATCAGCACCCTGGTTCCCGGATCGATCACCGGCTCGAGCCGATGCACGGCGCTCATCGGCTGCTCTTCACCGGAAATGTCGATCAGAACCGTTCGTGGGGTGTCGACGCGGGCGAGATAGTCCAGCGTCTCGGCGAAGGATACGCGCTGCAACGGCACGCCGGTCGGAAAAGCCGAAGCCAGTGCCGAGCGGATGACCTGCAGGCTGGCATCGTCCCGCACGAAGCCCATGAAGGCCGGTCGTCCGCCGCCCCGTTCGCTATGGTGCCGCGAGATGGGCTCTGCCGGGCCAGGAAGCGCCAGTTCGTTCATTGAGGATGATACTCTGTCGTGCCTTTGTCACCCTGAAACACGGTGATTCCCGTCTGGCCGGGCACATTCAGGGCGGCAAGAGCAGGGGAAACCTGACCGCTGAACACGGGCGGCGGCTTCGGAGTCGGACCGCGCGCGGCCTCGCTCGGGCGGACAATCAGCGAAAGAGGCCCGAGATGTGCCGCGACCTCGACCCGCTCGGCCTGTTCGGGCGTCACTTCAAGGGTTACGGTCCGGGCAGTGTTCTTGGCAGCCGGATGGGTACCGCTCGCCCCCTGCACCAATCGCTGATCAATCGCGATCACGCGGACATCGGACAACACCGTCTCCGCCGCAACGCGCTGGGTGGGCAGGAGATTGGCGCCGGTCAGGTGCTGGGTCAGAAGCAGGTCGACATGATCGCCGGGCCAGATCAGACCGGCCGCCCCCGTGATCGCATCGACACCGACAGATACGGCGCGCATGCCGGGTTGCAGCACCGCCGCGAGAAAGCCGTGATCACCGGGCCGGATGACAATGTCGGTTGCCAGCAAGTCTCCCGCGCTGAGCCGGTGACGGACCATCGCCCCCGTGTAGGCCGCCCGGTTCGCCGGCGTGTCGGGGACGGCGTCCGCCGGCACTTTCGACGGCGGACGGTTTTCAGCGACGAAATCCGCGGGCTGCAGCAACGTGCCCGGCGCCAGCGGCCGCCCAGTCGCGAGCAACGCCACCATTTTCGGCGCCTTTGCATGAGGGTGCGACGGATGCATGTCGAGCCACGCGACGGTTCCGAACCCGGCAAGTCCCAATGCGAGGAGAATGAACAGGGCAATACGCAGCAGCATTACGACACATCTCGGAAGAAGCGCCTGGACGCATAGGCCGCGCCGGCTGACGAGGGGGGGAGTTACGACACGCAAGCATGACGTCGTCACACTGAACAGGTCCCCCGACGCCAAGTATCGTTCTGGCGTCAGGGTCAGAAATTCAATTCAAGTTATCAGTTTTTAAACACTGCCCGATTTGCCCGATAGCTCGGTACCTATCGCATTAACAACATTCTCCAACCCATTTCCAAGCACCCCAAACGCCGCAATGATGACAACCGCCATCAGCGCGGCAATCAGGCCATATTCCATCGCGGTCACGCCGCGATTGTCCTTCGCGAATGTCAGGCCGCGCAGCGCGAGCCAGGTCTTTGCATAGTCAAGCATTGTCAGGTCTCCTGTCCGCCGCATGGCAACTACCTGCGCGGCGATGATGATGACGGCGCCAGAATTTTGCTGGCAGACGGCCCGCGGCGTCAGCGCACGGGCCGGAAATTCACGGCGCCATCAAACCAAAACAAGCTTTCCAAAACGTTAATATATCAGGATCTACCGATTCTTCGCCCGGCGGGTCAGGCAACAGCGGGCGCGAGGGCAGCCAGCGTCGCCAAATCGGGGCGCGCACCAATCCGCCCGATGACGGCGGCGGCGACGCGGCTGCCAAGGGCGGCACATTCGGCGAGCGGCGCATTGCGCGAGAAGCCGACCATGAAGCCCGCGGCATAGGCATCGCCCGCACCGGTCGTATCAACGACATCGACCGGCAGCGCGGCGGCGACATGCCGCTCGGCCCCCGAGACGATCACGCTGCCCGCCTCGCTGCGCGTGAGCACGGCAAGCGGAACGACATGAGCCGCCTCCGTTGCCGCGCTCTCGAAGGTGTTCTGCTCGAAAAGCGAGCAGATTTCGGCTTCGTTCGCAAACAGGATATCGACATTGCCGGACGCAATCAGGTCGAGGAAGCCGGAGCGGTGGCGATCGACGCAGAACGCATCCGAAAGGGACAGCGCGACCCGACGGCCCGCGGCGCGGGCAATTCGCGCCGCTTCGCGGAACGCGTGCTGGGCGCGCGGCGGATCGAAGAGATAGCCCTCAAGGTAGAGGATCGACGAGTCGCGGATCGCCTCCGCGTCGAGATCGGTGTGATCGAAATCGATGCAGGCCCCGAGATAGGTGTTCATGGTGCGCTGGCCATCAGGCGTCACAAGGATGAGACAACGCGCGGTGGGCGCACCTTCGGGAAGCGGCGCATGCGGAAAGTCGACCCCAATCGCCCGGAGATCGGCGGCGAAGGCCACGCCAAGCTCGTCCCGCGCCACCTTGCCGAGAAAGGCGGTGCGGGCGCCGAGTCCCGCAGCGACGGCACAACTGTTCGCGACCGATCCGCCAGAAGCGATCTGGCCAGGCGGCATCGCCGTAAGGATCCGTTCGGCCGCCTCGGCATCGATCAGACGCATCGCCCCCTTGCGCATGTCATGCCGGTCAAGGAACATGTCGTCGGTGCGGGCGATTACATCGACGATCGCATTGCCGATGCCGATGATGTCGTACCGGGTTGAGTTCATGCGTCTCTCCTGCCAGTCCCGTCCTGTTAGCCATTCGTGGTATTCACGCGCCCGCGTATCATCAGCACGGGCCGGTGCCAAATGCCGCCTTGAGCATGAACGCCGGATTACCTCGCGGAGAGATGATGGCATTGCGGAACCTTGGGGAAAATGCGCGATTTTTGTCAGCAAGCCGATTGTCCGCAGGCCACGCAGCGTGCTAGCGGACATGACGTGAATGGTGTGGAGGTTTCGTGATCAGCTTCAGAAAACGCGACGAGCAGGCGGCGGAGACCAAATCGCGACTGACCCCTGCACGACAGGACGGCGCCACCGATGACGGTCTGAGCATGCCGCCCTTCCGCCCCGCTTCCTCCGAATCTGCCCCGCACCAGGCGGGAGACGCAACGGCTAAGGAGATACCTATGGCCCGAACCCCCTTCTCGCCCAACCAGCCCTCGGCCGCTCCGTCAACCGGCGGCGCGCCGGCCGTCGCACCGGCCTCTGGCGCCAGCTTCCGGCCGACCATGCGCAACCCGGAGGCCGCCGAGCGCCGCACGCTGGTGGTGGGGCGCGGGATCAGCCTGCAGGGGGTGGTGCAGGATGCCGAGCGTCTCGTCGTCGAAGGCACCGTCGAGGCCACGATGATCAAGGCAACCGAGTTGTCGATCAGCCAGGGCGGCGTGTTCAAGGGCGAGGTCGAGGTCGAGGAGGCGGAAGTCGCCGGCGTGATCGATGGCACGCTGACAGCCCGCCATTCGCTCATCGTGCGCGCGACGGGGCGGGTTCTCGGCACCGCGCGCTGCCGGCGGCTGCAAGTCGAGGATGGCGGACAGATCACCGGCCGGATCGAAATGATCACCGAAGGCAACGCGGGCGCTTCCTCCACCGACTGAGTTGCTGACCGTCCTGCGACGGGAGACACCGCCTCCGAATGAAACGCAGCCGCGTTCTGATCTTGCTCGCCTCCGGCGCGCTGGCGGGTTGTGCCGCACCGCACAACCCGAAGACCGGTCTGGCCGATACCGGGCCCAAGCCCGCCTCGGCCAGGCTGATCGGGGCAACGCCGGAAACATTGAAGGCTGATCTTGGCGAACCATCCCTTCTCCGCGTCGACGGACCTGCCGAGGTCTGGCTCTATCATTCGCCGATCTGCAGGCTCGACGTGATTCTGTACCGCGGCGCAAAAGGCGCGCCCGTCGTGCGCCTTGCGCGGGCGGCCCCTCGCGGCGTCGCGGATGCGACCTGCGTTGCCAGTCTGGAACAGCAGCGCGCCTCCTGATATCCAGCAAGCCGACAAGGCGGAGCGGTTCACGTGGCGCGAACCGGCGGCCGAAGATCACGGGAGGGCGCATGAGCGGTTTGCGGGTCGCGGTCCAGATGGATCCGATGGAAAGCGTCGATATCGACGGTGATTCGACCTTTGTTCTGATGCTCGAGGCACAACGCCGGGGCCATGCGCTCTGGCACTATACCGTGCGCGACATGTGGCTCGAGAACGGCGCGCTCAACGCGCGGCTCCGGCCGGTGACGGTGCGGCGCGAAGCCGGCAACCACTTCGCGTTCGGCCCCGCGGAAACGATGGATCTCGCGGTGATGGACGTGGTGCTGATGCGCCAGGATCCACCGTTCGACATGGGCTACATCACGGCGACGCACCTGCTCGAGCACATCCATCCGCGGACGCTCGTCGTCAACGATCCCGCCGCGGTGCGCAACGCACCGGAAAAGCTGCTGGTGACGGACTTTCCGGACCTGATGCCGCCCACGCTGATTGCCTGGGACCGCACCGCCATCCGCGAATTCCGCGCCCGTCACAAGGACATCATCGTCAAGCCGCTCTACGGCAATGGCGGCATGGGCATCTTCCGCATCAAGCCGGATGACGAGAATCTCGGCGCCCTGCTCGACACGCATTTCGCCGGTTCGCGCGAACCGCTGATGGTGCAGCGCTACGAGCCGGCCGTGCGGGCCGGCGACAAGCGGATCATCCTGATCGATGGCGAGCCGCTGGGCGCGATCAACCGTGTGCCGGCGGAGGGAGACGCCCGATCCAACATGCACGCGGGCGGCATCGCCGCACCCACCGAAATGACGGCGCGCGACCGTGAGATCTGCGCGCGGATCGGACCGACGCTCAAGGAGCGCGGACTGCTTTTTGCCGGGATCGACGTGATCGGCGACTACCTCACCGAGATCAACGTCACCTCCCCGACCGGGCTGCAACAGGTCGCGCGCTTCAACGGCCTGCATCTGGAAGCAACGATCTGGGATCGGATCGAGGCTCGCCGAGCTTCTGGCCACTGACCGGTGCGGGCAGCGCTTCCCGCGCTCGCAGTCTTGCTGGTTGCCTGTTCGACGGGGCAAGGATCGGAACCCGTCGGGCACGCCGCATCCGGACCGCTCTCGGCAACATTGCGCCGCTCTCCCCGCGGGCCGGGAAATTTCCAGTATTTTCTCTCCGTCCGGAACAACGGAAGGGTCATCTTTTCAAGTCCTGGTGATCCCGCACAGCTGATCCCGCGCCTTGTCCGGCCGGCCGGCGCGCCGCGCTGGTTTCCGCAGCAGCGCGCGCATCTGGCCGGCATCGCCGTGCTTGGCGGACGGCGCTTCGCGATTGTTGCCGAGCACAACACCGGCGCGGATTGCGGCGAAGGAACCGTTGGGCTCGTCGGTTCACGCGGCGAACTCGTCACGGTCCGGAACCCGTGCGCGCTGGATGTCGCGATCGGGCATGGCGAGGTTCGCCTTGCCGGGCCCTACTACGCGCCGGGTGCGCCCCTCGTCGATCCAACAATCGTCCGCGCCGCGGCGATCCTCACCTTTCGAGGCGGCAAGCCGGTCGAGAGTCCGCCCTATTTCCGGATGCGGACATCATCGCCGCCGTAGGGATATACTCCTACAAGTTTGCGACGGCGTGCTGCCGGGCGAGGAACCAGGCATCGACCGCCGACTTCATCGACTGCGCAACGCGGCGACGGAAGACGGGCGTGCGCAGTTCCGCCTCGTCCTGCGGATTCGACAGGAAGGCCGTCTCGACGAGAACACTCGGAATTGCCGAGGACTGGAGCACCGCGAAGGTTGCGTGGCGGGCCGGATTCGGCAGCAACGGCACATGCTGGCCAAGCGCGCCGACCATTTTCTGCTGCAGAAGATGCGACTCGATCTTGGTGCTGTGCGCCATCAGCGCGAACAGGATTTTTGCCACCTGGGGCGAAACGCCGCGGAAATTGGGGTTCGATATCCGCTCGACGCTGTTCTCCGAACGCGCGATTTTGGCGGCGAGCGCATCGGAGGCATGGTTCGAGAACGTATAGACGCTGGCGCCCCGCACCGCGGGATCGTGCGCCACCGAGTTCGCGTGGATCGAGAGGAAGAGCGCCGCCTTATGCCGCTCGGCAATATCCACCCTCGTCTGCAACGGGATGAAGATATCGCGCGAACGCGTCATCACCACGTCATAGCCGGCACGCTCGAGCGCGTGCCGCAGGTCGTATGCCGTGGAGAGCACGACCGTCTTTTCGTAAATGTCGCCTTGACCGATGCAGCCCGGATCGTGGCCGCCATGACCGGGATCGATGACCACGAGACGCCTGCCGGTGGCCTCGCGCCAGGCGGCCCGGCTCAGGCGCGGCGCAGGGCCGGGAACAGCACGCGCCAGCGCCGACTGCATCCAGAGCGGCAGGGTGATCGTGGCCTTGACCCCCGAATCGAGCAGGAAGCGACGGGAGAGACGCATCGCAAGCCTCCTTTCTGTCAACCTTTAAGACTGGCTTCCGGCATGAAGTGCCACCATGGTATCAGGAATGCACGTTAAATCATTGAGATTGACAGAAGGTTGATCGAGCGGCGGAATCCACCCTATCGCAATGCGGCTTGTGAATGATCGCAAACCGCGCATATCCGCCAGAACGGTCCGGGAGATCCCCATGCGCGCAATCATCGTGTTCTATACGGCCTGCCTGCTGGCGTATCTGCTTCTCGATGCGGTCTGGCTGGGCCTGACCGCGAACGCCATCTATCGCGCCTCTCTCGGGGGCATCATGATCCCGGGGTTCAGGCCTGCGCCAGCCCTTGCCGTCTATCTGCTGCAAGTGCTCGGGCTCACGATGTTCGTGCGGCCGCGCGCCGTCGCGGCCGGCCGGGCCGCAGCCTTTGGATACGGGTTCTGCTTCGGCGTGTTCACCTACGGCCTCTACGACCTTACCAATCTCGCCACCTTGAAATACTGGACTCTCGGGCTGAGCCTGACCGACATTGTCTGGGGTGGTGTGGTTTCCGGTCTCGCCTCGCTGTGCGGCTGGCTGGCGGCACGACGCTTCGTCCGCCAGCGCATCTTCAAATAGCGCCGATCAGCTTTCGCCCTGGGGCCGTTCGAAGGCGTCCTTGCCATCGAACCGTTGCAGCTTCTCGACATGCATCCAGGAATGCTTCTGTCCGATCGCCTTCACGAGGTCGGAAATGCCCTGCGGCCCGTTTCCGGCCGCGGGTTCATTGAGCATGAAGCGGCAATCGAAATGGTCGACGAGGAAGGTCCTGCCGCCGGTCGCCGGCCATACCTGGACGCCGCGATTCGAGATCGAGTCGAGGCGGAGCGCACTGCCCTCGGCAATCGCGGTGAGGGAGGCGCCCAGCTCGGCCGCGGAAAGGCTGCTTTCCAGAAAGATGTCGACGCCAATCAGTTCGCGGCTTGCGGGCTCCGTATGGGCGGTGCGGTCGGGCCACGCCTTGAGCTCGAGCGGCCGGTAGGCGCGCGACGGGAGATTGCTCGTGCGGCCGAGATTCTCGATGACCTGGCCGACGAACTTGTCGGTGCCGACGCCATGGCCGCGCGGCGAGAGGTCGCCGGTCAGGTTCTCCCCCTCGGCGAGGGTGATGAACAGCGCCTGCTCGATCGTCTCGGCCGTCTCGAAGGCGCCGATATGGCGGAGCATCATGATCGCGGCGGACAGCAGCGCGGTCGGGTTGGCGAGCCCCTTGCCGGCGATGGCCGGCGCCGAGCCGTGCACCGCCTCGAAGATCGCCGCGTGATCGCCGAGATTGGAGGATGGCGCGATGCCGAGGCCACCGACCAGCCCGGCGGCGAGATCGGAAATGATGTCGCCATTCATGTTCGAGGTCACGATCACGTCGAACTGCTCGGGGGCGATGACGAGCTGATGGGCGCAGTTGTCGATGATGATGTGATCCTGCGCGATATCCGGATAATCGGGACCGACTTCCTCGAAGACGCGCTTCATCATGCCCTCGGTGAGCTTCATGATGTTCGCCTTGGTGGCACAGGTCAGCTTCCGGCGGTCCTCCGCCTGGGCAAGGCCGAAGGCGGCGCGGATGATGCGCTCGCAGCCCGGCCGCGTCATCAGCTTGAGGCACTGGGCGACATCCGGAGTCTGCATGTGCTCGATGCCGGCATAGACGTCCTCCACGTTCTCGCGGACGATGACCATGTCGATCCCGCGCCCGGTGAACGGCGTCTTCACCCCGGGCAGCTCGCGGACCGGGCGGATATTGGCATAGAGCTCGAAATGCTTGCGCAGGGTGACGTTGGCCGACTTGTTGCCGTAGCCGACCGGCGTTTCCAGCGGCCCCTTGAGGGCGATGCGGTTGCGCGCGATGGAATCGAGGGTTTCGCGCGGCGCGCCGGAGGCGATGCCCTTCCTGAACACGGCGGCGCCGGCTTCGGCAACCTCCCACTCGACCGGCGCTTCGGCGGCCTCGAAGATGCGGCGCGTCGCCTCGAAGACTTCGGGGCCGATCCCATCGCCCGGCAGGGCGGTGACAAGGGTCTTGGCGAGGGCGGGCGAGGTTGCGATCATCGTTGATCCCCCATGGTCTGGTTGTGGTTGCGCGTATACGCCTGCCGGTCCGCCGATGCTACCGCAGCGCAACAAATGGCAGCCCCGACGGAATGCCGGGATCCTTGCACGAAACGGTTAACGAAATCTGCGCCAGGCTGGCGCATGTTCCCGTTTTCGCAGGGCTGAACCCCGCCGCGCCATCTGGACATGGACGGCGGCTTTTCTATTTTCGGGCAGTATGTCTGTCTCATCATCCACACGCGAACTTGATGCCCGCTCGCGCGCGGGCCGGAAGAACGAGGTCGCCCTGGTGCCGATGACGATCGGCGCCTGCCTCGGCCTTGCCGCGGGCTCATTCTGCGGCGGCTCGCTGCAGAGCATCTACCCCTATGTCGCCGGCCGGCTGGCGACCAGCAGCGATCACGCGCTGTGGACGCTCACCTACTTCCTCATTCACTGGGCCCTCGGCATCGCGCTGATGCCCTGGTTCGCCCGCAAGCTCGGCTTCAAGCGACTGTTCCTCGCCAGCATGATCATGCTGGCGATCGGCGCGGGGATGGGAATCCTGTCCCATTCGCTGATGACGATGCTGGTCGCGCGCGGCGTGCAGGGCATTTCGTCCGGCCTGCTGGTGCCGCTGGTGCAGACGCTGCTGCTGCGCCATTTCCCGAAGCGCCATCACACGCTGGCGACGGCGCTCTGGAGCAATTCGATGCTGGTGCCGTTCTTCTTCGGCCCGGCCTTCGGCGGCTGGCTGGCGGTGAATTACGACTGGATCGACCTATTCTGGCTGGTCATCCCCTTCGCCCTGCTCGCCTTCGTGCTGATCCGCGTCTCCCTGCCGGAAGACCGCCCGACGGCGCCGCCGCCGCCCTTCGATCTTGTCGGCCTCGCCCTGCTCTGGCTCGGGCTGATCGCGCTGCAGATCGTGCTGAACCAGGGCGAGCAGTTCGGCTGGTTCGGCTCGCCCTTCATCCAGCGCTACACGGTCGCCGCGATCCTGTTGCTCGGCTGCTTCATCATCTGGGAACTGACGAGCGAGGCGCCGCTGCTCGAACTGCGCTTCGTGACCAACCGGAATTTCGGGTTCGGCCTGCTGCTGCTGTGCCTCGGCTGGTCGATCTTCGTCGGCTGGAGTTCGATCCTCCCGCTCTGGACCGAGGTCGATCTCGGCTACAATGGCTGGTGGGGCGGCGTGTTGCTGATCCCGCTGGCGCTGACCGCGATCCCGGTGGCCTCCGCCATGGGGCGCATCGCCCGGCATGTCAGCCTGCGCATGCTCGCGGCACTGTGTTTCCTGCTTTTCGCGATCGCCTTCGCGATGGCGGTCTACAATCCCGAGATCGGCCTCGCGGCGACGGTGCCGAGCGAATTGCTGCAAGGCATTGCCGTGGGCATGCTGTTCGTGCCGCTCACGATGATCATCCTGTCGGAGATCCCGGCGGACGATCTGGCCGCGGCCTCGACGACGAGCAATTTCATCCGCCTTGCCAGCGACATCGTCGGGGTCACCATGTTGCAGACGCTATGGCAGCGGCACACCGAATCCGTCGCGGCGCTGACCCGCAGCGCCATGAGCGAGTCGCTGGTTCGCCAGGCGCTCGCCCACGCGCGGCAGGACGGCATGTCCCACGCGCAGACCATGGCGATGATCGCCGGCCGGTTGCAACTCGATGCGAGCACCTGGAGCCTCGACGACGCGCTCCGTCTCTCCGCCTGGATCTGCCTCGGGGCCGCGGCGGTCTCGCTTGTCGTGCTCAAGAAGCCTCGCCCGCAGGGCGGCTAGCCCCGCAGGCCGTTCCCGCTCACGCGGCGAACGGCATCAGCAGCAGCACCGCGGCCTGGGCGGCGATCCCCTCGCCCCGACCGGTGAAGCCGAGGCGTTCCGAGGTCGTCGCCTTCACGGACACACGATCGAGCGGCACGCCGGCAAGCCCGGCCACGCGGGTGCGCATCGCCAGCGCATGCGGGGTGATTTTGGGGCGCTCGCAGATGATGGTGATGTCGATATTCGCGATCGCCCCGCCCTTTTCCGCGACGAGGCCCGCGGCATGCCGCAGGAAGCGCGCCGAATCGGCATCCTTCCACGTCGCTTCGGAGGGCGGGAAATGCCGGCCGATATCGCCCTCGGCCATCGCGCCGTAGATCGCATCGCAGAGCGCATGCAGCGCCACATCGGCGTCGGAATGCCCGGCGAGCCCCTTTTCGTGCGGCACCTCGATGCCGCACAGCATCAGTTTCCGTCCCTCGGCCAGCACATGCACGTCGTAGCCGGTGCCCACGCGGGGCAGCGCGCCGCTGGCGAGAAGGGTCTTGATATCCATGGGCCGGGTTCTCCAGTTGGCTTGCAGGCACAATGTGCGCAGGAACAGCGCGGCTTTGGCAACTGGACGATTGCGCGTCAATGCCCGGGCCTGTAGTGCTTAATTCATGGGCAACGAGATGAGAAGCTTCCCGAAATTGCACCCGATCCGGCTCAAGGCGCCGGGCGGCGCCGCGCGCGACGTGACGATCGAGACGCCGGTGATCCTGGCGCCGATGTCCGGCGTCACCGACCTGCCGTTCCGGCGGCTGGTCAAGTCGATGGGTGCCGGGCTCGTGGTGTCGGAGATGATCGCCTCCTGGGCGATGATCCGCGAGAACGCGGCGACACTTCGCATGGCCTCGGTCGACGAGGGCACGGGGCCGAACTCGGTTCAGCTCGCCGGCTGCGACCCGGCTGCGATGGCGGAAGCCGCGCGCATCGCCGTCGCCGGCGGCGCCGATCTGGTCGACATCAATTTCGGCTGCCCGGTGAAGAAGGTGGCGGTGGGACAGATGGCAGGCTCGGCGCTGATGCGCGACGAGGTGCAGGCCGGCCGCATCCTCGAAGCCACGGCGAAGGCGGTCGACGTGCCGGTGACGCTGAAGATGCGCATGGGCTGGGACCGGCAGAGCCTGAACGCGCCCACCCTCGCGCGGATCGCCCAGGAAAGCGGCATCGCCATGGTCACGGTGCATGGCCGCACCCGCCAGCAATTCTACGAAGGTACGGCGGACTGGGATTTCATCGCCTCGGTGAAGGCGGCCGTCGCCATCCCCGTGATCGCCAACGGCGACATCACGACCGAGGACGAGGCCGAGGAAGCGCTGCGCCGCTCGCAGGCCGACGGCGTGATGATCGGCCGCGGCGCCTACGGACGCCCCTGGTTTCTCGCCCAGGTGGCGCGGTATCTCGCCACCGGCCAGAAGCTGCCGGCGCCGGACATGGAAATGCGGCGCGATGTGCTCATCGGCCATTACCGCGCGATGCGGGCGCATTACGGCGAACAGCCCGGGCTGCGCGTGGCGCGCAAGCATATCGGGTGGTATGTGCGCGGCCTGCCGGGCGCCGCCGAATTCCGTGCGGCCGTCAACCGGCAAGACGATTCCGCCGCCGTCGAGGCGATGATCCACGACATCTACGCGCGGGCGATGGGCGAGACGGACGCACCGGTGCAGGCGGCCGCATGAGCGGCCTGCGCGGCGCATTCCGGCGCCGGGGGGCGGTGACGAGGCAGCCGGAACCGCCGATCGATTCCCGCCAGTTGCTGGCGGCGCTGCCTCTCGCCGTCATCGAACTCGACGCGGACGACCGGTTCCTCTTCGCGAATTACGCGGCGGAGGAAATGTTCGGCTCGTCGCAGGCCTTCCTTGCCGGCAAGCCGCTGCACGAATTCATCCCGGCCGACCATCCCATCTTCATCCTGCTCGACCGCGCCCGACGCGACGAAGCGCCGATCGCCGAACACGACCTCGTGCTCGAAGGCCCGCGCTTCGCCCGGCGCGGCGTGTCGATGCAGGTTGCCGCGATCGTGGATGCGCCGGGCCATCTCGCGGTCACGATGCAGGACAGTTCGGCCGCCCGGGCGCTCGACCAGCAGCTTTCGGCCCGCAACGCGGCCCGCAGCATCACCGGCATGGCCGCCGTTCTCGCGCACGAGGTGAAGAATCCCTTGTCGGGCATCCGCGGCGCCGCGCAGCTGCTCGAGGCCAACGCGGCGCCCGAGGACCGCGAACTCGCCGTGCTGATCCGCGACGAGGTCGACCGCATCCGCGAACTCGTCGAACGCATCGAGGTGTTCAGCGACAAGCCGATCGATGTGACGGCCGTAAACATTCACCGGGTGCTCGAGCATGTCAGGCGCCTGGCCCAGTCCGGCTTCGGCGCGCGGATCCGCTTCGTCGAGGCCTATGATCCGTCACTGCCGCCGGTGCTCGGCAATCGCGACCAGCTCGTCCAGGTTCTGCTGAATCTCATGAAGAACGCGGCCGAGGCGATCAGCGAGACGGAACGGCCGGATGGCGAGATCACGCTGGCCACCGGCTTCCAGCATGGCGTGCGGCTCGCCGCCTCCCCTGCCCGCGGCCAGCGCAACCTGCCGATCTTCATTTCCGTGCGCGACAACGGCGCGGGAATCCCCGAGGATATCCGCCGCCACCTCTTCGAGCCCTTCGTCAGCACCAAGGCGGCCGGCTCCGGCCTCGGCCTCGCGCTGGTCGCCAAGATCGTGGCCGATCACGGCGGGCTCATCAATGTCGACAGCCGGCCCGGCCGCACCGAATTCCGTATCCATCTGCCGCAGTTCGAAGATCGCGCCGAGGGCCCGCCATGACCACCCTGCCGACCATCCTGATCGCCGATGACGACCGCTCGATCCGCACGGTGCTGACCCAGGCGCTCGGACGTTCGGGATACCAGGTCCGCACCACCTCCTCCGCCGCAACGCTCTGGCGCTGGGTCGAGGATGGCGAGGGCGACCTCGTCATCACCGATGTGGTGATGCCCGACGAAAACGGGCTCGACCTCGTTCCCCGGATCAAGCGCATCCGGCCGGAAATGCCGGTGCTGGTGATGAGCGCGCAGTCGACCATCCTGACGGCCGTGCAGTCCACCCAGCGGGGCGCCTTCGAATATCTCCCGAAGCCGTTCGATCTCGGCGAGCTGCTCGCAATCGTCGATCGCGCCCTGAAGCAGCCGGCGATGCAGGCGCCGGCCGAACCTTCCGGCGCGCCGGAGGACAATCTCCCGCTGATCGGCCGTTCGGCCGCCATGCAGGAGATCTACCGCGTCATCGCCCGGCTGACGACGACCGACCTCACCGTGATGATCACCGGCGAATCGGGCTCGGGCAAGGAGCTCGTCGCCCGCGCCCTGCACGATTACGGACGCCGGCGGCAGGGGCCGTTCGTTGCGATCAACATGGCCGCCATCCCGCGCGAGCTGATCGAAAGCGAGCTGTTCGGCCACGAGCGCGGCGCCTTCACCGGTGCCGCCAACCGGCATGTCGGCCGCTTCGAGCAGGCCGCCGGCGGGACGCTGTTCCTCGACGAGATCGGCGACATGCCGCCGGAGGCGCAGACCCGCCTGCTGCGTGTCTTGCAGGAAGGCGAGTTCACGACGGTCGGCGGCCGCCAGCCGATCCGCGCGAATGCCCGCATCGTCGCCGCGACCCATCGCGACCTGCGGGTGCTGATCCGCTCGGGCCAGTTCCGCGAAGACCTGTTCTACCGCCTCAATGTCGTGCCGATCCGCCTGCCATCCCTGCGCGAACGGCCGGGCGACATTCCGCTGCTCGCGCAGCATTTCCTGAACCGCGCGCAAGCCGAAGGGTTGCCATCCAAGACCCTTGCCCCCGAGGCCATGGTCCGGCTGTCGCAGTATCGCTGGCCGGGCAATGTGCGCGAACTGGAAAACCTGATGCGCCGCCTGTCCGCGCTGGTGCCGCAGTCGACGATCAGCGAGGAGATCATCGAGGCCGAACTTTCGGATCGCGCGATCGAGGATGCCCCACCCCCTGCCGGGGCCGAGCCGACGCCGGATACGCCGCAGGCGCTTGAGCGCGTCATCGAGCGGCATGTCGCCCGGCTGATGACCGAGGCGCGCGAAGCGGGCGAGGACGGCGTGCTCTACGACCGCGTGCTCGCCGCCTTCGAGGCGCCGCTGATCCGCCTCGTGCTCGGGGAGACGCGCGGCAACCAGATTCGCGCCGCGGCCCTGCTCGGCCTCAACCGCAACACGCTGCGCAAGAAGATCCGAGAGCACGAAATCGGCGTCACGCGCCGGGTGGGCTGAGGGCAACGTGGAACCGCAGGCCGAACTTCTGAAACTGCCGGCGAGGCCGCGCCGGAGCGGACCGCTGGATTTCCTGCTTGGCCGGGTCTCGACCCTGATCCTGGCGACCCTCGCCCTGCTGCTCGGGATCGGTTCGTTCGCCTATCTCGCCGGCGGCATCAAGCTCGAATTGCATTCGGGTGCGGCCGTCGGCCTCGCGATCGGCGACATCGCGATCCTCCTGCTGCTGATCACCGTGCTGGTGGCGAGCGTCACGCGGGTGCTGATGGAAAGCCGCCGCGGCGCGGCGGGCGCGCGGCTGCATGTGCGGCTCGTGCTGCTGTTCGGCGGCGTGGCCGCGGTGCCGGCCATCCTGGTCGCGATCTTCGCCGCCGTGTTCTTCAATCTCGGCATCCAGGCCTGGTTCAACCAGCGGGTGCGCACGGCGCTGGCCGAAAGCCAGCAGGTGGCCGAGGGATATCTCGACGCCAAGAAGAACAGCATCCGGCTCGATGCCCTGGCCATCGCCAACCAGCTCAACCAGAACGGGCCGATCTTCTTCGGCAATCCGCAGAACTTCTTCGATCAGGGCTTCCTGAACGTGCTGGTCGCGCAGACCGCCCTGCACGGCCTGACCCAGTCGGCGATATTCGAGCCCCTGACCAACAAGGTGGTCGCCTCGGCCGGGCTGTTCTCCTCGGAAGGCGTGACGCTGCCCCCCGACCGCATCATCGCCGAAGCGGAGAAGCACCAGGTCGCGGTATGGAGCACGCCCAACTCCATGCTCGAGCGCGCCGTCGTCGAACTGGAGGCGACGCCGACGCTCATGCTGATGGTCGAGCGGCCGATCGACCCGTCCATCCTCGCCCATGTCGACCGCACCCGCCAGGCCGTTGCCGAATACAACCGGCTCGAACACCATCGCGCCCAGTTCGAGCTGTTCTTCGCGCTGATCTTCGCGACCGTCGCCCTGCTGGTGCTCTCCGGCGCCTCGCTGATCGGGCTGCTGTTCGCCAACCAGATCGCCCGGCCGATCTCCTACCTGATCGAGGCGGCCGAGCGGGTTCGTGGCGGCGACTATCATGTCCGCGTGCCGGAAGGCGACACGGGAGACGACGTCGCCGGGCTGTCCCGGGCCTTCAACCGGATGACCGGGCAGATCGCCGAGCAACGCGCCGAACTGATGAACGCCTACGGCCAGATCGACGAACGCCGCCGCTTCACCGAAACGGTGCTGGCCGGCGTTTCGGCCGGCGTGATCGGCCTCGACCCGCGAGGGCGGATCGAATTGCCGAATCGCGCGGCGTCGGAACTGCTCGGCATCGACCTGCTGAACCATCTCGGAGGAGAGCTGGCCGGAATCGTGCCGGATTTCGCCCCGCTGCTCGACCAGGCGCGGGACACCCCGAGCCGGCCGGCGACCGGGGAGGTCGACTATGCGAAGGGTTCCGAGCGGCGCGTGTTCCTGGTCCGGATCGGCGCTGACCTGAAGGGCGAGCGGCCGACCGGCTTTGTCGTCACCTTCGATGACATCACCGAACTGCAATCCGCCCAGCGCAAGGCCGCCTGGGCCGACGTGGCGCGGCGCATCGCCCATGAGATCAAGAACCCCCTGACCCCGATCCAGCTTTCCGCCGAGCGGCTGAAACGGCGCTTCGCCCGGGAAATCACCTCGGACAAGGACAGTTTCACCCAATGCGCCGACACGATCGTGCGCCATGTCGGCGACATCGGCCGAATGGTGGACGAGTTCTCCGCCTTCGCGCGGATGCCGCAGCCGATCATCAAGCCCGAAGACCTCGGCCGGATCGCGCGCGAGGCCGTGATCCTGCAACGCGCGGCACATCCTGGAATCGAGTGGTCGGTCGAATGCCCCGATCCCGCGCCGCGCGCCGCGTGCGACGCCCGGCTGATCGGCCAGGCACTGACGAACCTGTTGCAGAATGCCGCGGATGCCATCGCGATGCGCCCGGATAATGCCGGGCGCGAAGCGGCCCGGGGCCATGTGAGGCTGCGGATCGACCCGCATGGCGATGAATTCCGCCTGGCGGTGACGGATGACGGAATCGGGTTGCCGGTGCAGGATCGCACAAGGCTTGCGGAACCATATATAACGCAGAAGCCGAAGGGCACCGGCCTCGGCCTCGCCATCGTGCGCAAGATCATGGAAGATCACCACGGCAGGCTCGAGCTTGCCGACCGCGAGGACGGGCCGGGCGCCACCGTAACGCTGGTGCTGAAGGCGGGTTAGGAGACAAATGTCCGAGATTCTGATCATCGATGACGAACCCGACATCCGGCTTCTGGTCGAGGCCATCCTGCAGGATGAAGGCTACACGACGCGCAATGCCGGCAATTCGGATGAGGCGCTCGCCGCCTTTCGGGACCGCCGGCCGTCGCTCGTCGTGCTGGATGTGTGGCTGCAGAATTCCCCGCTCGACGGGATCGACCTGCTGAAGGTGATGAAGGCCGAGGCGGAAGACGTCCCCGTGGTCATCATCTCCGGCCATGGCACGATCGAGATGGCGGTGAACGCGATCCAGCACGGTGCCTACGACTTCATCGAAAAGCCCTTCAAGTCCGACCGCCTGCTCCTCGTGATCCAGCGGGCCCTGGAAGCCGCCCGCCTTGCCGCGGAAAACGCCGAACTCCGCTTGCGGGCCGGCACGGAAACGAACCTGACGGGCGAGAGCGCCGCGGTCACCGGCCTGCGCCATGCGATCGAGAAGGTCGCGCCCACCGGCTCGCGCGTGCTGCTTTCGGGCGCGGCGGGATCGGGAAAGGAAGTGGTGGCGCGGATGATCCATGCGCGCTCGAAACGCGCCGACCAGCCTTTCGTGGTGCTGAACTGCGCGACCCTCGCCCCCGAGCGATTCGAGGTGGAGCTTTTCGGCACCGAGGCCAGCGCCGATCCCAAGGCGCCGCCGCGGCGTGCGGGCGTGCTGGAACGCGCGCATGGCGGCACGCTCCTGCTTGACGAAATCGCCGACATGCCGCTGGAAACGCAGGGCAAGATCGTTCGCGTGCTGCAAGACCAGAGCTTCGAGCGCATCGGCGGTTCGACGCGGGTGAAGGTGGACGTGCGGATCATCGCGAGTACCGCGCGCGACCTGCAAACCGCGATCGGAGCCGGCAAGTTCAGGCAGGATCTCTATTATCGGCTCGCGGTGGTTCCGCTGCGCGTCCCGTCGCTACGGGAACGACGCGAGGACATCCCCGCGCTCGCGCGGCATTTTCTCAACCGCGCGGCCGAAACCTCGGGCCTGCCGCTGCGCTCCCTGTCCTCGGAAGCGCTGGCGGCGTTGCAGGTGCATGACTGGCCAGGCAATGTGCGCCAGTTGCGCAACGTGATGGACTGGCTGATGATCATGCATCCCGGCGAGTCCGGCGAACCGTTCCGCGCAGAGCATCTGCCCGCGGAGATCGGCGCGCACGCCCCCCGCGCGCTGGCGATCGATCCGCTTGCCGACATCATGGCCCTGCCCCTGCGCGAGGCACGGGACGTTTTCGAAACCCAGTATCTGCAGGCGCAATTGCTGAGGTTCGGCGGCAATATCAGCAGGACCGCCCATTTCGTCGGCATGGAGCGCAGCGCGCTGCATCGCAAGCTGAAACAGCTCGGCATCGGTGCGGAAGACCGTTCCAGCGGCGGATGAGAGGGCGGGCTCGCCTCACGATCTTATTCCCCGGCGCGCGGTCGATTCGGGATTTTTTCCCGATACACCACTTGCAGTTTAAGATAAATATTCGGTAAGAGGGGCAAAAATGTGGGTGACCGTACATTTTTTCCTTGCACCGATTCGACGATAAGCATTTGTAGCTGGCTCAGCCGCGGAGGAAACAGGGATGGAAAAGCGGGATTTCCCGAGCGGCGGAATGCGCTCGTTTTCATTTTGCGCCATGGCCGTATCGGCCGGTCTGGCGGCAAGTGCCGGCATCGCCGACGGGCAGGTCGTCCCGCCGGCCCAGAACCCGATCGTGGTCGCGCCTGCAGCCGGTGCCGAAACGCCGCCGGCCAAGGCCGCATCATCGAAATCCCCGATCGGGATCCGCACGATCCGCGTGAATGTGGCGCCGCTTGGCGGCGCCGAGATCAATGCAGGAAAATGGCCGGCGGCGATCCAGCAGTTCGGCAGCAGGCAGATCAACCGGAACGGCAACCCGAGCGTGGTTTCGGCGCTGGACCGCTCCGCCTCGGGCGTGAACCTGCAGAACAGCCAGGCCAATCCGTATCAGCCGGACATCATTTATCACGGGTTCACGCTCTCGCCGATCCAGGGAACGCCGGAGGGCATCAGCGTCTACGTGAACGGCGCCCGGTTCAACGTGCCGTTCGGCGACCTCGCGCTATGGAGCGTGCTGCCCCAGGTCGCCATCCGGTCCATCAGCGTGCAGGACGCCAACCCGTTATTCGGCCTCAACGCCCTTGGCGGCGCGCTCGACGTTCAGATGAAGAACGGCTTCACCTATCATGGCGCGGAGGTCGAGGCCTCGGGCGGATCGTTCGGCACGTTCCGCGGCAACGCGCAATACGGCGTGCAGCACGGCAACGTGGCCGCCTACGCCGCGATCCAGGGAGCGCGGAGTTCAGGCTGGCGCGATGCGCAATCCTCGGCGCTCGAAAGCTTCTACGGCGATCTTGGCTGGCGCGGGCCCGGCGCGGAATTGCACGTCAACGCCACGCTGGGACATTCGTTCCTGAACGGCCCGGCCGCGACGCCCGTTCAGCTCCTCGCCGTCAACCCGAATGCCGAATATACCGGCCCCAATTCCATCGAGGACAAATACGCCAAGCTGTCAGCCACGCTGACGGACCGGATCAATGCCAGGACATCGCTGCAGGCCGTTCTGTACTACGACAATCTCTGGGAGCATCTGATCAACGGCAACGGGCCGAACGATCTTCCCTGCGGCGCCGGCCCGTATGGCGGCAACATGTGTCAGGGTGGCTCATATGCCGATGGCAATCCACCCGCCACGCTCGCGGGTGGCGGCTACGTCCCGTATTATGCGTCTCCGACCGGCCGTTACGGATCGCTCGCCGTCAACACCACCAACACAAACGGCTATGGCGCCTCGCTGCAGCTCACCCGCAAGCAGCGCGTGTTCGGACTGCGAAACCACATTGTCGCCGGCGTCAGCTTCGACGGAGGTTTCACGAACTACACGGCGGCAAGTTACGACGGCATTCTCAATGCCGAGCGCGTCTACGCGCCGCCGCCGGGGATCGCCTATCCGGGCTACAAATCGGACGAGGCGGGAGCCGTCCCCGTCGGAATCGTGGTGCGCAACGCGTATTACGGCCTCTACCTGCTCGACACGCTGGACCTCACCAGACGATTGACCCTGACGCTCGGCGGCCGGTTCAACATCGCGAACATCGCCCTGCACAATCACAATCCGCCGGATCAATATGTCGGCAGGCAGGGGCTCAACGCGCGGCACTATTACAAGCACTTCAATCCGGATATCGGCTTCGCCTACAAGCTGACGCCGCTCGCCACGCTCTATGGCAGCTATTCGGAGGCGAACGCGGTGCCGACACCTGCGGAACTGTCCTGTGCGTCCCCCACCGCTTCGTGCACGCTGGCGAACTTCATCGCGACGGATCCGAACCTGAAACAGGTCGTTGCCCACACGTTCGAAGCCGGTCTGCGCGGCGCCTTCCTGGTGCCGGACAATGGCACGCTAACCTATAACGTCGATTACTATCATGCCGTCGCAAACAACGACATCGAGTTTCTCCAGTCGCCCTATCTCGGCCAATATACGGGATATTTTGCCAATATCGGCAGCGTTCTGCGACAGGGCGTCGATCTGGCGCTGAAGCTCAACGAACGGCGCTGGGACGCGTATTTCACCTACTCGCGCATTCAGGCCACTTACCAGAGCGGCTTTCTGGTCAGTTCGCACAATCCCTCGGCGGTCGGCGGCGTCATCACTGTCCAGCCAGGCGACTTCCTGCCCGCCATTCCGAAGAACATCTTTAAATTCGGCGCCGACTACAAGATCACGCCACAATGGACGGTCGGACTGGCTGGCAACGCGCAGACCTATACCTATCTGCACGGCGACCAGTCCAATCAACAGCCGCCGTTGCCTGGCTTTGTGACGCTGAATTTCAACACGAGCTACAAGGTGACGCCTCGCGTCACCGTGTTTGGCGAGGTCGACAACCTCACTGACGCCAAATATTACGAGTTCGGCGGATTCTCCAGCCCCGCCGGCGAGGCGCTGACCCTCGGTTCCGGCTATAACAATCCCCGGGCCTATTCGGTCGCGGCGCCAATCGGGGGGTATGCCGGTGTCCGTGTCAAATTCTGATGCGCCGGCCGTCGAATATTGAAAGTGCGCGGCCCAGCGACCGATGCGGACCTGGAGTGAACCCCCTGGGCTGGACCACGGAGGTGGGCTCGACCACGGAAGTTTATTCGAACCGGAACATCATCCGGTCAGACGGCTCCATCTGACCGGATCAGGATGCTCTGGTGATCAACATGATAGAGCCCGACATCCGATCCGACAGGATCGGAAAGTGCTCTAGTCTCCCGAATCTGAAATCCATCGGATTTCAGATTCAAAGTGGACACTGGGAAAAAACAATAGTTTAGTGGCCTGCTTGTCCCTGAAATTCACCCACGAATTTCAGGGGCAGGACACTAGAGCATCATCCGATCAGATGGAGTCATCTGATCGGATAAAGATGCTCTGTTTATCAATATGATAGAGCACTACATCCGATCCGAAAGGATCGGAAAGTGCTCTAGAACGGAATTTCGTCGTCGAGTTCGCCGCCGCCGGCCCGCCCGGCATCCCATCCGCCGGCACGCGGCGCACCGCCGCCGCCGGAGGGCCGCGATGCCGGGCGCGGCATGTCGTCACCGCCCGCCCCGGCGCCAGCACGGTCGAGCAGCACCAGCTCGGCGCCGATCCGGCCCAACATGATTTCGGTGGTGTATTTCTCCTGGCCCGACTGGTCGGTCCATTTGCGGGTCTGCAACTTGCCCTCGAGATAGATCTTCGAGCCCTTCTTCAGGAAGCGCTCCGCCACGTCGGCCAGCCGGTCGTTCATGATGACGACGCGGTGCCACTCGGTGCGCTCCTGCCGCTCGCCGCTCATCTTGTCGTTCCAGGTTTCCGAGGTCGCGACCGCGAGATTGACGATCTTCATGCCGGACTGGGTCGTCCGCATTTCAGGATCCCGCCCGAGATTTCCAACCAGGATCACCTTGTTCACACTACCCGCCATCGTCTTCCCCTTTGCATCCGGAACCGCGCGGCAGCGAGTGGCTGCCTGCGGCTATGGTATCAACACGGCTTGGACATGCTGTCCAGCCATCCCGCCGGTCCGGTGGCGGACCGGCGGGAGCGGGCTCAATGATCGAACGCCGCGTGATCAACCTTGCCGTGGAAGATGGTGTAGGCAAAGGCGTTGTAGGCGATGATGACCGGAATGAGGACGACCGCGCCGACAAGCAGGAATTCCTGCGAGCCGACGGGGGATGCGGCCTGCCAGATCGTCACGCCGGGCGGGATGATGTGCGGGAACAGCGAGAAGCCGAGGCCGAGAAAGCTGGCGAGGAACAGGCCGAGCGCGCAGAGGAAGGCGGTGCTGTCATGCACCGCGCCGCCGTGGCGCAGGGCGCGGAACAGGAAGAAGG
Organism: Acidiphilium sp. JA12-A1; assembly: GCF_000724705.2. Lineage (NCBI taxonomy): Bacteria > Pseudomonadati > Pseudomonadota > Alphaproteobacteria > Acetobacterales > Acidocellaceae > Acidiphilium > Acidiphilium sp. JA12-A1. The sequence goes on along the minus strand of NZ_JFHO01000048.1, from coordinate 5,555 downwards.
CCAGCGCCGCCACCGCGAGCGGGGCGAGGCCGGTGACGGCGAGGCCCGGCCAGGTGAACCAGCGCACGGCATAGGCGTGGTCGAGCAGCGGGGTCCAGACGCTGACGGCGAGGATGCCCGCGAGCATCCCCACCGTGAGCCGGGCGGCTTCGCGGCGCATCCGCAACTGCAGCCCGCCCTCGGTGCGCCAGACCAGCCAGGCGGCGCCGAGCAGCGCGTAGCCGCAGACCACCGCAAGGCCGGTGAACACCGAGAAGGCGGAGAACCAGGCGAAGGGCCCGCCGGCGAACTGGCCGCCGGCGACCTTGGTGCCGTGCAGCACGGCGCCGAGGATCGCCCCCTGGCAGAACGCGGCGATGACCGAGCCGAACCAGAACCCGTAATCCCAGTTGAGCCGGTGCCGCTCGGTATGGGCGCGGAAGCGGAACTCGAAGGCGACGCCGCGCAGGATGAGGCCGATCAGCATGGTGATCACCAGCGGGTAGACCGCCGGCAGGATCACGCTGTAGGCCTCGGGGAAGGCGCCGTAGAGGCCGGAGCCGCCGAGCACGAGCCAGGTTTCGTTGCCATCCCAGACCGGGGCGATGGAATTGACCATGATGTCGCGCTCGGCGCGGCCGCGCTCGGCCGCGAACAGGATGCCGACGCCGAGATCGAACCCGTCGAGCACGACATAGGCGAAGATCACGAAGGCCATGATGCAGCCCCAGATGATCGGCAGGGTATGGGCGTTGAGCATGGCCATCACTCCGCCGGGCTCGGGGCCGGCGCGGGATCGTGCAGGCGGTGCGGGCCGTGGCTGCGCAGCGGCTTGTCGTCGCGCAGCGGCGGTTCGCCCACCGTCGGCTCATGCGCCATCAGGCCGAGCACGTAGCGGATGCCGACGCCGAAGACGAGCGTGTAGAGCACGATGATGATGCCGAACGACCAGACGATCTCGCCCAGGGTGAGCGGCGAGGCGCTCTGCACCGTGCGCAGCACGCCATAGACCGTCCAGGGCTGGCGGCCGGTTTCGGTGACCACCCAGCCGGCGATGATGGTAAGGAAGCCGGCCGGGCCCATCGCCACCGCGAAGCGCTTGAACCAGGCGTTCTCGTAGAGCCGGCCGCCGCGGCGCAGGGCCAGCGCGCCGAGGGCGAGCAACAGCATCAGCGACCACAGCCCGACCATGACGCGGAAGCCCCAGAAGGTGGGGATCAGCACCGGCCAGTCGGACTTCGGAAAGGCATCCAGCCCCTGCACCACGCCATGCAGCTTGTGGGTGATGATCAGCGAGCCGAGATCGGGGATCTTCACGTCATAGAGCAGGCGGCCGAGGCTGCGGCTCGGCCAGCCGAACAGGTGCAGCGCCTGGCCGGCGCGGGTGTGGAAGTCGCCCTCCATCGCGGCGAGCTTCAGCGGCTGGTCGGTCATCGTCGCCCGGCCGGATTCGTCGCCGACGAAGCCCTGCACCGGCACGGCGATGGTCAGCAGCCACATCGCCATCGAGAACATCAGCCGGCTGACCGGGTTCTTCGGGTTGCGCAGCAGGTGGAACGCGCCGACCGCGCCGACGGCGAGCGCCGTCGCGATGAAGGCGGCGAGCACCATGTGCAGCCACATATAGGGGAAGGTCGGGTTGAAGATGATGGCGAGCCAGTTCTTCGGGATGAAGGCGCCATCCGGGGCAAGGGCGTAGCCGCGCGGCGTCTGCATCCACGAATTCGCGGCGAGGATCCACGAGGCCGAGATCAGCGTGCCGATCGAGACCAGCGCGGTCGCCGCGAAATGCAGCTTCGGGCCGACGCGCGACATCCCGAACAGCATGATGCCGAGGAAGCCGGCCTCGAGGAAGAAGGCCGACATCGTCTCCCAGGCGAGCAGCGGCCCGAGGATCGGCCCGACCTTGGCCGAATAACCCGCCCAGTTGGCGCCGACCTCGTAGGCCATCACCAGGCCGGAGACGACGCCGATCGCGAAGATCACGGCGAAGATCTTCAGCCAGTAGCGGTAGGCGTCGAGATAGACCGGGCGCTTGGTGACCAGCCACATCAGCTCGAGCACCGCGAGATAGGCGGCGAGCCCGATCGAGAAGGCCGGGAACATGATGTGAAAGGCGATGGTAAACCCGAACTGGGCGCGCGCGAGCACGAGCGCCAGTCCGCCGGCATGCAAGCTTGTCATTCTCTGTCCGTATCGTCGTTGTTGTGGTTGTCGTCGGCGCCGGCGAGGGTGTCGGCTTCGGTGGTCTCGGGCCGGGAGCGGCCAGCCTTGCCGCGCCCGAGCAGCGGCAGACGGTTCTTCAGTTCCAGCAGCGCGACCACGCGGCCGCCGAGGCGGAGGAGCTGGACCAGATCCTTGTTGTCGAGCTTCTGCACGTCTTCCGACCAGCGCATCAGCAGCTCGATCAGGTCGTGCATCTCGGCGAGGCGGCGCTGGGCGCGGCGGTCGGCCTCCGAGCGGGGGGCCTCCATCAGCAGGTCGCGCAGCACGGTGAGGGTGGGGTCGATCTCGCGGCGGCGCCGCTCCTCGGCGAGGGTGCGGACGATCTGCCAGATATCGTCGGGGGTGGAGAAATGCTCCCGCCGGTCACCCGGCAGATGCTGCAGCCGCACCAGGCGCCAGGATTGCAGCTCCTTCAACCCCATCGACACGTTCGAGCGCGAGAAGCCCAGGGTTTCGGCGATCTCGTCGGCCGGCAGCGGGCGGTCGGAGACATAAAGCAACGCATAGATCTGCCCCACCGTGCGGTTGATGCCCCAATGGCTGCCCATTTCGCCGAAATGCAGCACGAAGGCCTCGGTGAGGGGGGATAACGGCATTGCCTGAACTTTCAGAAATTTCTGAAATCCAAGTAGACATTGATCCAGCCCTGTCAAGGCGGGCGGTCAGGTCAGGACGTGATCGACCGGCAGGAGCGGCGGCGGCAGGTCGGCCGCGCCGAGCGCCTCGAGCACCCCGATCTCGATCGTCCGCACGAAGGCGTTGAGCGGCAGCGCGTTCTGCGACAGCGCGAAAGGCTCCTCGAGCTCGTCGCCAAGCGCATCGAGGCCGAAGAACGCATAGGCCAGGATCACGGTGACGACGGGGGTCGCAAGGCCAAGGGTCTGCACGAAGCCGAAGGGAAGGAAGATGCAGAACAGCCATGCGGTGCGGTGCAGCAGCAGGGAATAGGTGAAGGGTGGCGGCGTGGCCCGCAGCCGCTCGCACGCGGCCTGGATGCCGGTCATCGCGGCAATCCGCTCGGCGAGAATGCGGTAGAGCATGTCGCTCAGCCTTCCGGCCGCGACCAGGGCGGCGAGTTCGCCCGAAAGCCGGCGCAGCGCGGCATCGGGCCGGTTCTGCCGGCCGGCCAGCCAGTCCCGCTCGGCGGGCGCGATCCAGTCTTCCCACCCCGCCCCCGCCTCGCCGCGCAGATGGTCGCGCAGCAGATGGGCGAAGGCGACGATGCGGCCGCCGAGGCGATGCGCCAGCGCCGCGTCCTCCGGCAGGAGCGCGCCGACCTCCCTGATCAGGGCGCGCGATTCCGCGATCAGCGCGCCCCATTGCCGCCGCCCCTCCCACCACCGGTCGTAGCAGGCGCTGTTGCGGAAGCCGAGAAAGATCGAAAGGGCGAGGCCGAGCAGGGTGAAGGGCAGCGTCGCCAACGGCCAGCGCGGGAGCGGATAGGCGGCATGGGCGAGCGTCACGCCGAGCGCGAGGACAAAGACGGCCAGCAGCCGCGGCGCGACGCGCAGCAGGATCGATCCGCGCAGGGTGGTCAGCAGGGTCAGCGTATCGGCACGATCGCGGACGATCATCGCGGGCTTTGTCCTTTGTGCGGTTGACGGGGCGGCATTCAGCCGGTGCCGGCATCCCAGTAGGGCGGGCGGCCGAACCTGGTCTCGATGAAATCGAGAAAGGCGCGCACCTTGGGGGAAATCCGCGCATGCGGCGGATAGATGCCATAGATCCCGCCGGGCCGGGTCGAGATCATCGAGAACCAGTCGGGCAGCAGGCGGACCAGCCGGCCGCGCGCGATATCCTCGCCGACCAGCCAGACCGGCAGCAGGGCGATGCCGACGCCGGCGAGTGCGGCGTCGAGCAGCGCCTCGGAATCATCCGAGCGGAGAATGCCGGCGATCGGCACCTCCTCCTCCGGCTCGCCCGCCTCGGTGCCGCGGCGGAAGAACCAGCGGTCGGTCGGCTGCAGCGTGTAGATCAGCGCGTTGTGCCGCAGCAGGTCGCGCGGCGCGGCGAGCGGCGGGGCGCCGGCGAGGTAGGACGGGCTCGCGCAGACGACGCGGCGGTGGCCGGCGAGCTTGCGGGCGATCAGCGTCGAGTCGATCAGCGGGCCGATGCGGATGGCGAGGTCGGCGCCGCTGGCCAGCAGGTCCATCCGCACGTCGGTGAAGGAGAGTTCGAGCCTGAGGCCGGGATAGAGCTTCAGGAAGTCGGGAATGAAGGGCACGACATGGCGGCGGCCGAAGGCGCCGGGCAGGTTGAGCCGCAGCAGTCCCTGCGGCCGCGCCTGCATCGCCGCGACCGAATCGCGCGCCTCGTCGAGATTGCGGAGGATGGCCTGCACCTGGGCATAGAACTGCTCGCCCGGCTCGGTGAGGTGCAGGCGGCGGGTCGAGCGGTGGAACAGGGCGACGCCGAGATCCGCCTCGAGCGCGGCGACGGCGCGCGAGACGGTCGAGACCTTGGCCCCCTGCGCCTCGGCCGCCTTCGAGAAACTGCCAAGCTCGACCGCGCGGCCGAACAGGCGCAGGGCTCCCAGGTAATCCACGTTCCGACCTCCGGCAGGGGCGGCGCCCGCACGCGGCGCCGGTGCCCTGATGTCGGCCATACGCCGCCGCACCGCAAGGGGCGGCGGGGCCGCGCGCCCTGCCCCGCCCTGCACAGGAGTTTTGCCGCCCGAGGGGTTGCGGAGGCCGGCCCGCGGCGTCACGTGCGGGACGCGCCCGGCATCCGGGCCGGCGCGGCCAGCCTGGAGCGTCACCCGCCCGGATGGAATCGTCCGGTCCGGTAACGATGCTTTAAGGCTCCTCGACGCGACGAATGGAAATGGGCTGAATGCTTTGGTCTGATGGGATAGCCTCCCTTTAGGTTTTGGGAGGCTGCGATGGATGCGGAACAGGTTCTGGCGCTGGGTCTTGGAGTTACGCCGCCATGGCGTCTGGCAGGTCAGCATCTGGAGACGGGGAAGCATCCACACGAGCTGCATCTGCGGCTGGAGGCGGATCGGGGGTTCTCTGTTTGCCTGCCCGGAATGCGGTCGGGTCTGCAAGGCACATGGACTTTGCCGAGTTCCGCTGGCGGCATCTGAATTTCTTCCAGCACCACTGCATTATCCTTGCACGGGTGCCCCGCGCGGACTGCCCGGAACACGGGGTGAAGCGGGTGCGGGTACCGTGGGCGCGGGAAGGCAGCGGCTTCACGCTGCTGTTCGAGCAGGTGGCGCTGATGCTGGCGCGCGAAATGCCGGTACAGGCGCGGCACGGCAAATGGCTATCACCGACCAGCGGCTCTGGCGAATCATCGGGCATTACGTCGGGCAGGCACTGGATCGGCTCGACCTTGCCGAACTGAGG
>NZ_JFHO01000049.1:0-11469 GCF_000724705.2 Acidiphilium sp. JA12-A1 | reverse complement strand
GGACAGCCTGGCGGTTCTGGTCTCGCTCGCCGCCGGCGCGCTGACCGCGGCGATCGCCGGGCCGCTGGTGCTGGCGGCGTGCGGCGGCAGCGGCGCGCTGGGGCTGGCGATGGCGCCGAAGGCGGCGACGACGCCGATCGCGATGGCGGTGGCGCGGGAGATCGGCGCCGCGCCCGCGCTCGCCGCGGTGTTCGCGATCGCCGGGGGGGTGATCGTGGCGATCGCGGCGCGGCCGCTGCTGGGCTGGCTCGGGATCGAGGATCATCGGGCCTTCGGCCTCGCGGCCGGGGTGGCGGGCAGCGGGATCGGCGCCGCGGAAGCGGTGGCGCGCGATGCGGAGGCGGGCGCCTACGCGGCGCTCGGCGTCGGGCTGACGGCGGTGGCGACCGCGCTGGTCGTGCCGGCGCTGGCGGCGCTCGGGGTGGTCTGACCGGCGCGGAGGGCATCGCGGGGCGGACCGGACCCCGCGGCCAGCGCCGCGGCCCGGGGCGGCGGTGGGCCGCGCCGGGCTTGCCGGAGGCGATCTGCTGGTTCGGGCCGGGCGGCGATGCCGTCCCGGACGATCAGCGTCACGCGGGCCGGGCCGGCCTTCTGCCTGAACGCAATCCCCGCAGCCCGCCGCGGATTGCCGGCGCCGAGCGGGCGCCCAGGAATCCGATGATCGCGGTGCCGAGCAGGAGAAGGGAAGACGGCTCGGGCACGTTGACCGGGGTGGGACCGGGACCGGGGCCGGGGCTCGGCACGCCGCCGGTATGGCCGTTCACGGGCGGCGGGTTGGGGGCCCCGGGGACGGGCGGCAGGCCGGTATCCACCGCGGGTATGAAGGACGGCATGGGTTGGGAGAGAATGCCCGGATTCGGGATCTGATCGGTCACGCCCTGAGGGGCGATATACGGACTCGGGTTGCTCACGCCGCCGACCGGTGTCATCGGCATGGCGACCGGACCCGGGGCACCGGCGATGACGGGCGGCGCCCCGACCGGATGCGGCGGGCGCGGATCCGCGTGACCGGCCAGCGTGAATGCCGCTCCCAGGACGCAGGCGGTGCCGACGACCGCATGAGGGAGTGCCAGCCATGCGGCCCGCGAACCGTGCCAGGGCACCCATCTGCATTGGAGGCGATTCCAAATTTTCATACACGAAATTCCAAAATGCCGTAAAAAAACTATAAAAACTGCCCAAATATCGCTTATCGCGATTCTTGCTGTTTGGCAATATTTCATTAAGAATTTGATCCGCGGCTCCAGCGCCACGGTCCGGCGCGTCGAAGCCCGCCGATCCGGTTGATCAAAAAATCTCTCGCAATCAGAAAGTTATGGGCTGGATCGCAGGTAGGCCACGGCGTGTCCGGCGTTGGAGGGGCGGGGCGCGGCGCCATGAGGGCCGGAGGCGTTGGCCTCGGGCCCCGCGGGGCGGATCAGCTCGCGCCGCGATCCTTCAGCAGGTCGCGGATTTCGGTGAGGAGAAGTTCGGTCGGCGTCGGCGCCGGGGGGGCGGAAGGGGCCGGTTCCGGCGCCTTGTGCAGCTTGCTGATCAGGCGGACCATCCAGAAGATCGCGAAGCCGACGATCAGGAAGTTGAACAGCGTGTTGACGAAGGCGCCGTAGTTCAGCGTGACGGCGCCGGCCTTCTTCGCCGCGGCGAGGGTGGGTTCGGCCGCGCCCTTGAGCGTGATGAAATGGTTCGAGAAATCGACCCCGCCGGTCAGCAGGCCGATGACCGGGTTGATGATGTCGGCGACGAAACTCTTGACGATATTGGAAAACGCGGCGCCGATGACCACGGCGACGGCCAGATCGACCACGTTGCCGCGCATCAGGAAGGCCTTGAAGTCATCGACCCAGGCGGGCCGTTTTGGCTTGAACGACTCTGACATCGAATGCTCCCGTCGTGAAAAACGCCCGTTTTGGGGCGAGTGGCCTGGCATGACCGTTGGCCGGTCACGCTGGCGTGTGCGGAGGCTAGCCGGGTTTGCGCGCCGGGGCCAGCCCGATTGCGAGCCGGCGCGCCGCCCAGCGCCCGGCTTCGGCGACGACGGGATCGTCATCGGCGGCGAGGCGCGCGGCGGCGGGGGCGAGTGCGGGATCGGCCGAATTGCCGATGGCGATGGCGACGTTGCGGGCGAGGCGGGCGCGGCCGATGCGCTTGATCGGGCTGCCGGCGAACAGGGCGCGGAAGCCAGCATCGTCGAGGGCGGCGAGATCGGCGAGGCGGGGGGCGAGGAGGTCGTCGCGCGCGGCGAGTTTCTGCTCCCGCCCGGCGGCGGCGAACTTGTTCCAGGGGCAGGCGGCGAGACAGTCGTCGCAGCCATAGATGCGGTTGCCGATGGCGGGGCGGAACTCCTCCGGGATCGGGCCCTTGTGCTCGATGGTGAGGTAGGAAATGCAGCGCCTGGCATCGAGCCGGTAGGGGGCGGGGAAGGCATCGGTCGGGCAGGCGGCCTGGCAGGCGGTGCAGGTGCCGCAGCGGTCGGGGTGCGGCGGATCGGGCGGCAGGGCCAGCGTCGTCATGATCTCGCCGAGCAGGAGCCACGAGCCGTGGCGGCGGGAGACGAGGTTGGTGTGCTTGCCCTGCCAGCCGAGCCCGGCGGCGGCGGCCAGCGGCTTTTCCATCACCGGCGCGGTGTCGACGAAGACCTTCACTCCTTCGCCGCGCGCGGCGATGAACTGGGCGAGGTGCTTCAGCCGGCCCTTGATGATGTCGTGATAGTCGCGGTTGCGGGCATAGACGGAGATGTTGCCGCGATCGGGGCGGGAGAGGGTCGCGAGCGGGTCGCCATCGGGGGCGTAGGACAGGCCGAGGGAGATGACGCTGACCGCCTCCGGCCAGAGCGAAGCGGGGTCGGCCCGCTGGGCGGCGCGATCCTCCATCCAGCCCATCGTGCCGTGATGGCCGGCGGCGAGATGGGCGCGGAGATTGTCGCGGACGCTCTCGGGCAGGCGGGCGCGGGCGATGCCGATCGCATCGAAGCCGAGAGCGGCGGCGCGGGCGGCGATGGCGGCGCGGAGATCCGCCTCAGCCACGGCCGCGATAGGGCGGCACGCCCTGGTCGGGCAGGTAGGCGCCCTCGGGCGGGGCGCCGGTCTGCCAGAACACGTCGATCGGGATGCCGCCGCGCGGATACCAGTAGGCGCCGATGCGCAGCCAGCGCGGGGCGAGCAGGTCGACCAGGCGCTCGGCGATCATCAGCGTGCAGGCCTCGTGAAAGGCGCCGTGGTTGCGGAAGCTGCCGAGATAGAGCTTGAGCGACTTGCTCTCCACGATCCACGAATCGGGGATGTAGTCGATCACGACATGGGCGAAATCGGGCTGGCCGGTGATCGGGCAGAGCGAGGTGAATTCGGGGCAGGTGAAGCGCACCACGTAGTTCTTCCCCCGGGACGGGGCGGCGACGCGTTCGAGCACCGCGGCCTCGGGCGAGTCCGGCATGCGGCTCTCGCGGCCGAGCTGTTGCAGCGCGTCATAGCGTGTGTCGGTCATCGCCCTGGCTCCATGCGTCGCGGGTGGCGGCGGCGTAGGCGGCGAAGCGTCCGGCCTCGATCGCCTCGCGGGCGCCGCGCATCACCGTCTGGTAATAGCTTAGATTGTGGGTGGTCAGCAGCATCGGGCCGAGCATTTCGTCGCAGCGGAAGAGATGGTGCAGGTAGGCGCGGCTGTGGCGCGCGCAGGCGAGGCAGGGACAGGCCGGGTCGAGCGGGCGGTCCTCGGCGGCGAAGCGGGCGTTGCGCAGGTTGAGGATGCCGCGCGAGGTGAAGGCGCGGCCGGTGCGGCCGGCGCGGGTGGGCATCACGCAGTCGAACATGTCGACGCCGCGGGCGATGCTGCCGAGCAGGTCGTCCGGCGTGCCGACGCCCATGAGGTAGCGCGGGCGGTCGGTGGGCAGCAGGGGGGTGGTGACGTCCAGCGTGTCGAACATCGCCTGCTGGCCCTCGCCGACCGCGAGGCCGCCGATCGCGTAGCCCTCGAAGCCGAGGCCGGTGAGGGCGGCGGCGGATTCGGCGCGGAGATCGGCGAAGACGCTGCCCTGGACGATGCCGAACTGGCCATAGCCGGGGCGCGGTTCGAAGGCCGCGCGGGAGCGTTCCGCCCAGCGCATCGACAGGCGCATCGAGGCGGCGGCCTCCTCGTGCGTGGCGGGGAAGGGCGTGCACTCGTCGAAGGCCATGGTGATGGTCGCGTCGAGCGCGTTCTGGATCGCGGTCGAGGATTCGGGGGTGAGGTGGTGAGCGGAGCCGTCGAGATGCGAGCGGAAGGTGACGCCGACCTCGTCGATCTTGCGGAGCTTGGCCAGCGACATGACCTGGAAGCCGCCGGAATCGGTGAGGATGATGCCGGGCCAGTCCATCATCCGGTGCAGCCCGCCAAGGGCGCGGACGCGCTCGGCGCCGGGGCGGAGCATCAGGTGATAGGTGTTGCCGAGGACGATCTCGGTGCCGGTGGCGCGGACGGCGTCCGCCGTCATCGCCTTCACCGTGCCGGCGGTGCCGACCGCCATGAAGGCGGGGGTTTCGGCGGTGCCGTGGGCGGTGACCAGGCGGCCGCGGCGGGCGGCGCCGTCCTGCCCGAGATTGTGGAAGGCGAAGCCGGTCATGCGCGCTCCAGCAGCGAGGCGTCGCCGTAGGAATAGAACCGGTAGCCCCGTGCTATGGCGTGGGCATAGGCGGCGCGCATGCGCTCCAGCCCGGCGAAGGCGGCGACCAGCATCAGCAGGGTGGATTTCGGCAGGTGGAAATTGGTCATCAGCCGGTCGACCAGCCTGAAGCGATAGCCGGGGGTGATGAAGAGCTCGGTCTCGCCGTGCCAGGGGGCGAGGGTGCCGTCCTCGGCGGCGGCGGTCTCCAGCACGCGCAGGCTGGTGGTGCCGACGGCGACGATGCGCCCGCCGCGCGCGCGGGTGGCGTTGACCAGGGCGGCGGTCTCCGGGCCGATCAGGCCGCGTTCGGCGTGGAGCTTGTGGCGTTCGAGCTGGTCCTCGCGCACCGGCAGGAAGGTGCCGGCGCCGACATGCAGCGTGACGGTGGCGAGGCCGACGCCGCGCGCGGCGAGGGCGGCGAGGACGGTTTCGGTGAAATGCAGCCCGGCGGTGGGGGCGGCGACGGCGCCCTCCTCGGCGGCGAACATGGTCTGGTAGTCCTGCCGGTCCTGTTCGGAGATGCCGGCGGGGCGGGGGATGTAGGGCGGCAGGGCGAGGCTCGCCGCGCGGTCGAGCATGGCGCGGAAGGTCTCGGCGTCGCAGTCGAAGCGCAGGGTCGCCGAGCCGTCGGGCGCGCGGTCGATCACCTCGGCGGCGATGCCGCCGGCGCCATCGATCGCGATGGTCTCGCCGGGGCGGGCGCGGCGGGCGTTGCGCAGCAGGACGCGCCAGGTGCCGTCGGCCAGCGGGCGGTCGAGGGTGATGCCGATCCGCGCGTCGCCGCGCCGCCCGGTGAGCTGGGCGGGGATGACGCGGGTGTCGTTGACCACCAGCAGGTCGCCGGGGGCGAGCAGGGCGGGCAGGTCGAGGATGGTGCGGTCGTCGAGCCCGTCGCCGCGGACATGCAGCAGGCGCGCGGCGTGGCGCGGCCGCGCCGGTTCGGCCGCGATGCGCTCGGGCGGCAGGTGATAGTCGAAATCAGCGAGGTTCATTCTTCGAGGTAGCTCGAAATCTCGACCAGGTTGCCGTCCGGATCGCGGCAATAGACCGAGCGCATGGCGCCGAGCGCGCCGATTTTCGGCGCCGGACCCTCGACGATGTCCACCCCCTGGGCCTGGAGGTGGTTCACCACGAAGTCGGTGCCGAGGGCGGTGACGAAGCAGATGTCGAGCGCGCTGGGGGCGGGTTTCGCCGCCTGCGGGCCGGACTCGCGCCCGGCCTGGTGCAGGTTCAGCTTCTGCGCGCCGAAGCGCAGGGCGATCCGGCGCTCGGCGCCGAATTCCTCGCGCTCCATGCCGAGGACGCGCTCGTACCAGTCGGCGGTCCTGTCGACGTCGGAGCAGGTCAGCACGACATGGTCGATCCGGTCGACGGTGAACTTCATGGCCGGCTCAGGCGAGGTCGGCGAAGAAGTCGTTGCCCTTGTCGTCGACCACGATGAAGGCGGGGAAGTTCTCGACCTCGATGCGCCAGACCGCTTCCATGCCGAGTTCGGGGTATTCCAGCACCTCGACCTTGCGGATGTTGTCGCGGGCGAGCACCGCGGCGGGGCCGCCGATCGAGCCGAGATAGAAGCCGCCATGCGCCTTGCAGGCGTCGCGCACCGCGCGCGAGCGGTTGCCCTTGGCGAGCATCACCAGCGAGCCGCCGGCGGCCTGGAACTCTTCGACATAGCTGTCCATCCGCCCGGCGGTGGTGGGGCCGAAGCTGCCGGTGGCCATGCCCTCGGGCGTTTTCGCGGGGCCGGCGTAGTAGACCGGGTGGTTCTTGATGTAGTCGGGCAGACCCTCGCCGCGGTCGAGCCGTTCCTTCAGCTTGGCGTGGGCGATGTCGCGCGCCACGACGATCGGGCCGGTGAGGGCGACGCGGGTCTTGACCGGGTGTTTCGAAAGCTCGGCGAGGATGTCCGCCATCGGGCGGTTGAGGTCGATCTGCACCACGTCGCCGCCGAGATGGGTGTCGGTGACCTCGGGCAGGTATTTCGCCGGATCGGTTTCGAGCTGTTCGAGGAAGACGCCTTCCTTGGTGATCTTGGCGCGGATCTGCCGGTCCGCCGAGCAGGAGACGCCGATGCCGACGGGCAGCGAGGCGCCATGGCGGGGCAGGCGGACCACCCGGACGTCGTGGCAGAAATACTTGCCGCCGAACTGCGCGCCGATGCCGAGCCGGCGGGTCATTTCCAGGATCTGCCGCTCAAGCTCGAGGTCGCGGAAGGCGTGGCCGGTGGGCGAGCCCTGGGTGGGCAGCGAGTCGAGCCAGCGGGTGGAGGCGAGCTTGACCGTCTTCATCGTGGTCTCGGCCGAGGTGCCGCCGATGACGATGGCGAGGTGATAGGGCGGGCAGGCGGCCGTTCCGAGGGTTTTTACTTTGGTTTCAATGAATTCGAGAAGTTTCTTCGGATTCAGGATCGCCCGCGTTTCCTGATACAGGAAGCTCTTGTTGGCGGAGCCGCCGCCCTTGGCGACGAACATCAGCTCGAATTCCTCGGCATGGGCCTCGCCGGGGGCGGCCATGATGTCGCACTGGACCGGCAGGTTGGTGCCGGTGTTCCGCTCCTCGTACATCGAGAGCGGCGCCATCTGCGAGTAGCGCAGGTTGGTCTCGGTGTAGGTGCGGTAGACGCCGTGGGAGAAGGCCTCCTCCTCGTCGCCCTCGACCCAGACGCGCTGGCCCTTCTTGCCGAACACGATGGCGGTGCCGGTGTCCTGGCACATCGGCAGGATGCCGCCGGCGGCGATGTTGGCGTTCTTGAGGAATTCCATCGCCACGTAGCGGTCGTTCTCCGAGGCCTCGGGATCGTCGAGGATCGCGCGGAGCTGGCGCAGATGGCCGGGGCGCAGCAGGTGGGAGACGTCGTGGAACGCCTGGAAGGCGAGGGCGGAGAGGGTTTCCGGGGCGATCCGCAGGATCGTCCTGCCCGCCGCCTCGATGGTGGAGACGCCGCCGAGATCGAGCCTGCGCCAGGGCGTGTCGTCATGGCCCAGGGGGAACATGGTGCTGAAGGCGAAATCGGGCGTCTTCTTGGTGATCGCGTTCATGGCGGCTCTCCGGGCTCAGTCTTTGGCGGGCGGGCGGCGGCGGAAGGCGTCGAGGCTGACGACCTCGGCGGGGCCCTGCTCCGGTGGCGGCGGCGCGGGTTCGGGCGCGGCCGCGGGCGCTTCTTCCGGCGCTTCGGGGACGCGGGCGGCGAATTGCAGGCCGAAGCGCACCGCCGGGTCGGCGAAGGCGGTGATGGCGTCGAGCGGGATGTCGAGCGTCGCCGGCACGCCGCCGAAGGAGAGGCGGACCGAGAAGCGCTGCGCCTCGGCATCCACCGACAGGTCGCGGTACTGGTGCTGCAGGACGATGGTCATCTCGTCCGGATACTGGGCGCGCAGCCGGTCGGGCATGATCACGCCTGGATGGGCGGTGGCGAAGGTGATGTAGAAGTGATGCTCGCCCGGCATGCCCTCGCGCGACGCATGGTCGAGCGCGCGCAGCACCACGAGGCGGAGCGCGTCCTCGGTCCATTCGTCGTAGGGCAGGAGGCTTTCGGGGATCGGCGTGTCGTCGTCTTCGGCCATGTCGTCGAATTCACCTTGCAGTCGTCATGCGTGCGGGCCGGCAGCGGCGCCGGCGGCTTGTCAGCGGGACTGTCGCTCGTAATGGCGGTAATATTTTTCGGTCACAAGATCCGTCTGCACGACGACGGCTATGTCCGTCGTGTTGAACTGCCAGTCGATCACCGCGCCGTCGCCGACGAAGCCGCCGAGGCGGAGATAGCCCTTGATCAGCGGCGGCAGCTCGGCGAGGACCTGGCGGGCGTCATATTCGTCGGCGCCGAGGCGGCACATCTCGACATAGCGCGCCTCCAGCGCGCGCGGGCGGATGTGCGCCGGGGCGAGGTGGTGGGCGTGCAGGTAGGAGAGCGCCGGCGCCAGATCGTCGAGATCGGTGCCGTGCAGGCTGGCGCAGCCGAACATCAGCTCGATCCCGTGCTGGAACACATAGGCGGCGATGCCGCGCCAGAGCAGCTGCATGACGGCGCGGGAGCGGTGCGCCTGGTCGACGCAGGAGCGGCCGAGCTCGAGCAGGCGGCTGGAGAAGCGTTCGAGCGGCGCGATGTCGTATTCGTCGGCCGAATAGAAATGGCTGCCTTGGGGCAGGGCGTCCTGCCGGATCAGGCGGTAGGTGCCGACGACGCCGCGGGCATCGTCGGCGATGTCGTGGTCGATCACGAGGAGATGATCGGCGATCGCATCGAAGGCGTCCTGGTCGCGGCCGGAGGCGAGGGTCGCGGCGTCGGGATGGGCGCCGAGCTCGTCGTAGAAGATGCGGAAGCGCAGGGCCTGGGCGGCGTCGAGCTCGGCCGCGGTCGCGGCGAGGCGGACGCCGAGATTGCCGACCCGGATTTCCGGAAAGGCCAGCAGGCTGTCCATCGGGCGTTCGGCCGTCATGGTCCGGCCGCCTCGCCGGCGGGCTCCGGCGCGCGCGCGGCGGTGCCGAGGCGGCGGCCGAACAGCTCGATCTTGAGGGAAACGAGTTCGAACCCGTGGCGGGCGGCCACCTTGCGCATGAGAAGTTCGGTCTCCGGCTCGTCGAATTCGATCACCTGGCCGCTGTCCTGGTCGACCAGGTGAAAATGGTCGTGCTCGCCCGACATCTCGTAGCGCGCGCGGCGGCTGCCGAGGCTGCGGCGCTCGAGGATGCCGTGCTGCTCGAACAGGCGCACCGTGCGGTAGACGGTGGCAAGCGAGATCCGCGGGTCGAGGCGGTGGGCGAGGCGGTGCAGTTCGTCGACATCGGGGTGGCCGTTCACCTCGGACAGCACGCGCGCAATGACGCGCCGCGGGCCGGTCATCCTGAGCCCGTTTGCCACGCACAGACGCTCGATGCGGGTCTCCATCCGCTGCCTTGTGGACCATCTCGGCGGCGCGGTCCACCCCAATCCGCGCCCGAGGGCGGGGGCGCTAGGACAGGCGGCGGCGCGGGGTGTAGAAATTGCAGAAGCCGGCCGGCGCCACCGTGCCGCGCACGCGCCGGCAGGCGGCGCCGGCGGCGCGGAAATTGGCGCAGGTCGCGCAGCGCGCGCCGTTGCGGAAGGGATGCGGGACATAGCCGGCGGCATCCCGCGTGGCCTTCGGATGGGGGGCGCGCAGAACCCGGGCGGCGGCCAGGGCGAGGGCGCCGCAGAATGTTTCGAGGCAGTAGCGGCGGGGCCGGGGCGGAATCGTCGTCTCCCTGCGGATTGCGCGTCACGTTATCATTTCTAGGGCAATCATGCACGCGAAAGTTGTGTTCCGATGGCGGCGGCGCCGCGCCGGGCGCGGCGGCTGCATCCAGATTGTCTCGGCGGCGGTAATGCCATAAGCAATGTTCGATGGCGCAGGATACGGAACGGTGACGTCGTCGCCCGGTGGGGCGGTTGCGGCGGATGAGGAGCTTGGCCGGTTGGTCGAGGCCTGCCAGGCGCAGGACGCGGCCGCGCTGCGCGAGCTTTACCGGCGCATGTCGCCGATGCTGATGGGGGTGGCGCTGCGGCTGCTGCGCGACCGGCCGCAGGCCGAGGAGGTCTTGCAGGAGGCGTTCCTGCAGGTGTGGCGGAACGCGGCCAGGTTCGACCGGGCGCGCGGATCGGCGAAGGCCTGGATGATCGGGATCGTGCGCTACCGCGCCCTCGACCGGATCGACAGCGAGCGGCGGCAGCCGGCGAATGGCGGCGAGATTCCCGATATCGCGGCGGAGATGCCGGTGGCGGTGGAGGACGGGCGGGCGCTGGCCGCCTGCCTCGGCGAACTGCCGGAACACTGGCGGCGCGCGGTCGTGCTGTCGTTTGTCGACGGGTATTCGCACAGCGAGATCGCCGAACGCACGGACACGCCGCTCGGCACGGTGAAGAGCTGGATTTCCCGGGCCCTCGGCGCGCTGAAAAGGTGTCTTGAGCGATGAGCGGGTCGATGGCGGACGACGGGCCGGACCGGGCGGGGCTTTACGTGCTGGGCCTGCTGCGCGGCGCGGAGCGGCGGGAGTTCGAGGCCGCGTGCGCGCGCGATCCGGCGCTGGCCGCCGAGGTGGCGGCGTGGGAGGAGCGGCTGCTGCCGCTGGCGCTCGCGGTGCCGCCGGTGGCGCCGGGGCCGGCGGTGTGGGCGGCGATCGAGCGCGCGACGAGCCCGCGCGCGGCCGCGCCGGCGCGGCGCAACCGGCTGCGGGAGATCTGGGACAATCTGTTCGTCTGGCGGGGCATCGCCCTGGCCGGCGCGGTGGCGGCGGCGCTGCTGCTCGTGCTGCCGCGCGGGGCGCCGGGGCCGGCGATGGTCGCGGTGCTGTCGGCGAAGTCGGGCCCGGTGTTCACCGTGGCGATGAAGACGAACGGCGCGCTGAACATCGCGCCGGTGGGGCATGCGGCGCCGCCGGCGGGCAAGGTCTGGCAGCTCTGGGCGGTCGGCCAGGGCGAGGCGCCGGTGCCGATCGGCTTCGTGCAGGCGGGGGCGACAAGGCTGCCGGCGAACGACGTGCCGGCGCGGCTGCGCCGGGCGCATACGCTGATCGCGGTGACGGTGGAGCCGCCCGGCGGCTCGCCCACCGGCAAGCCGGACATGCCGATCGTCTTCGCCGGGCCGCTGCTGCCGGTGGCGCCGACAGCCTCCTGATATCCGGCCGGATCAGAGATCGAGGCTGGTCTGCGCCGGCGGCGCGCGGTCGGCTTCGGGACGGACGCCGAGCGTGCCGTCGCCGAAATGCAGCACGAGGTGGCGTTTCGATCCGGCGTCGCGCCGCGTGGTGACGGGATCGCCGGACGGGGTCGCCACCATCACGAAGCCGCGCGCCAGTGTCGCGTGATAGGACAGGGCTTCGAG
>NZ_JFHO01000050.1:0-14883 GCF_000724705.2 Acidiphilium sp. JA12-A1 | reverse complement strand
GCCCCGCTATCTGGATCTCCGATCTCTATGGCGCCCAGCGCGGTCATGCCGATGACTGGCAGATTTGCCTCGCCCACCAACTCCGGGACTGCAAATTCGCGATCGAGGCGGGTGATACGATCTTCGCACCCAGAATGAAGGCCCTGCTGCTCCGCGCCGTCGTGCTGGCGCGGCGCCATCGCACGCTCGCGGACGCTACAAGACGCGCCTGGCGGCGGCGCCTCGACCATGATCTCGACGCCGTCATGGCGCTCGCCCCGATCAACCACCACGGCAGACGATTGCGCCGACGATACGGCAAGGTTCGTGATCATCTCTTCACCTTCCTCGACCACCCGGATATCGCCGCGGACAACAACGGCTCCGAGCGCGAACTCCGGCCTACCGCGACATATCGCAAGGTCACCGGAGGGTTCCGATCCAACTGGGGCGCCGATTTCTTCGCCAACGTCCGATCCGTCGTCGGGACCGCCGCGCGGCACGGCCTTGATGCCTACACCGCTATCAAAAACGCCGTCACCGGAGCATCACTGCCCATCGCCCCCCTACCGGGTTGAGCAGATACAAATTGAAATGGTCGGCGCAAGAGATTTGCAACAATGGTATAGAGCCGCCACTAGCGCCGCAGAGGTTGAGATTGAATTTCCGCGCAATGTAGTTATGCCCTCTAATGCTCATGTAGAAGAAGCATATATTGGATATATAAACGCAACAAACTTGCTTAAGTTATTTTGCATTAATGACGAGAATGGAAAAACAATAAGTATAAATAAATCTGTATTTTTTGATAACATAAGAGATTATGATCCAAATTCTAAAATCAATAAATTCATTAAACAAAGCGTTATCGACGGCAATGGAAATGATTTTGTATTTCGAAACAATGGTATAACGGTCGTTTCAAAAAATATTGACCGAACAGCAGATAAATTCAGACTCGAAGATTTTCAAATTGTTAATGGGTGCCAAACAAGTAATATCATATTTGAACTTGTATATGGAGATATTAACTCTGAATCAAAACGCAGTTCAAAACTTTCCGAAATCATTCACGTTCCATTCAGACTTATTGGATCAAAGGATGATCAATTTGTTTCGTCAATTATAATTGGCACGAATCAACAAAATTCAGTTCGAGACGACCAGTTCTGGGCACTTCGTCCATTTATGAAAAGTCTTGAAGAGTATTGTCGAAATTTAGATCCTGAGCTCATAATTTATCTTGAACGAAGAGACAATCAATTTCGGAATCAATCAATTGAACGAACTCGGATTATGCAACCTTCTGTTCTGATGAAGGCCGTTGCGGCTTGTCTTCTCTTTCAACCTCAGCGCGCTGCACGTGATTACAGAGGTATACTATCTGAATATGAAAAAAAATTATTTCTCGAAAATCATGATGTAAGAATTTACCATGCCGTAGCATTTCTTTACTATAGACTTGAGTTTCTTTGGCGAAACCAGAAAATAGACAATCGCTTTAAGACCTATAGGTACTATATATTATCTGGGATTGGAATCGAAATGACTATGGGAAATTCTGTATTTTTGATGAAGAAAAGTGAGGTTTCTACACTTTCACAATCGATAATAAATTTATGCAGGAATGAGACAAAATTAAAATCACAAGTTGATCGTATTGTTCAAATCATAGAAAGCCGAATCCATGAATTAGGCATAAATGGGCAGGAAAAAATTCGAGACGCAATTAGATCTGAAAGTTTTTCTACTGCTTTTCGAGATAAACTTTTGAACAAATAGATAAGAATTCGCATAGATTAGAAAGGCTATGTCTAGGGGCAAAAGTTTTTGCTTCTTTTTTCAAAAAGAAGCTCTTTTGCTCCCCTTCCCTTCCGAACCCCTCACACGGAGAAATACTTCGCGTGGGGGTTCAAAACGACGATGGCGCTGGTGGATTGTTCGGGGTGGAGCTGGTGTTCGTCCGAGAGCGACACGCCGATGCGTTCGGCGTCGAGGAGGCGGAGGAGAAGAATTTGGTCCTCGAGGTTCGGGCAGGCGGGGTAGCCGAAGGAGTAGCGTGAGCCGCGGTAGGACTGGGCGAGCATTTTTTCCATGTCGCGGTCGTCCTCGGCGGCAAAGCCGAGTTCGGCGCGGATGCGTTTGTGGGTGTATTCGGCCATCGCCTCGGCCATTTCGACGGAGAGACCGTGGAGGTAGAGGTAGTCCTGGTAGCGGTTTTCCTCGAACCAGGCGCGGGCGGTTTCGGAGGCTTTTTCGCCCATGGTGACGACTTGCAGGCCGATGACGTCGCGTTCGGCGTCGTCCACGTCGCGGAAGAAGTCGGCGATGCATTCGCCGTCGTCGCGGGGCTGGCGCGGGAGGGTGAAGCGGGCGAGTTCGGTGGCGCCGTCCTCGGCGAAGAGGATGAGGTCGTTGCCCTGGCCGGCGGCTTTCCAGTAGCCGTAGATGGCCTGGGGCTTGAGGATGGAGTCGGCGGCGCAGAGGTCGAGCATGCGCTTCATGACGGGGCGGAGTTCCTGGCGGGCCCAGCCCATGAAGTCTTCCAATGACTTGCCCTGTTTGCGGAAGCCCCACTGGAACTGGAAGAGGGAGCGTTCGTTGATGTAGGGGACGAGGGCTTTCTGCGGGGCCTCGATGATCCTTGCGCCCCAGAAGGGCGGGGTGGGGACCGGGGTTTCGCGGGTGAGGCGGCGGCGGCGGGCCTGGGCGGCGGAGATGTCGACCGGAGCGAAGCCGCGGGCGTCGGCCTGGCCGAGGGTGCGTTTGGTGTTGCGGGCCTTGCCGCGGCGCTTGGACTGGAGGGCGGCGAGGTAATCGTCGAAGCCGTTGCCGGTGACGCGGTCCATCAGGTGGAGGCCGTCGAAGGCGTCGCGCGCGTAGGCGACGCGGCCGGAGGCGTAGGCGGCGACGCAGTCTTCCTCGACATAGTTGCGGGTGAGCGCGGCGCCGCCGAGGAGGACGGGAATGTCGAGCCCCTGGCGGGACATTTCCTCGAGGTTTTCGCGCATGACGACGGTGGATTTGACGAGGAGGCCGGACATGCCGATGGCGTGGGCGCGGTGTTCCCGGGCGGCGGCGACCATGTCGGCCAGGGGGACCTTGATGCCGAGATTGACGACGCGGTAGCCGTTGTTGGTGAGGATGATGTCGACGAGGTTCTTGCCGATGTCGTGCACGTCGCCCTTCACGGTGGCGAGGACGATGGTGCCTTTCTGCTGGCCCTCGACGCGCTCCATGTAGGGTTCGAGGTAGGCGACGGCGGCCTTCATGGTTTCGGCGGATTGCAGGACGAAGGGGAGCTGCATCTTGCCGGCGCCGAAGAGCTCGCCCACGGTTTTCATGCCGTCGAGCAGGAGGTTGTTGATGATGTCGAGCGGGGGGTGGGATTTCATCGCCTCGTCGAGATCGTCGGCGAGGCCCTTGCGGTCGCCATCGACGATGCGGTCGCGCAGGCGGCCCTCGACGGTGTCGGCCCTGGCCTTCTTCACCGCGTCGGCGGCCTTGCGGTCGGCGAACATTTCGAGGACGCGCTGGAGGGGGTCGTAGTCCTCGCGGCGGCGGTCGAAGATGAGGTCTTCCATGACCCGCACTTCCTCGGGCGGGATGAGGTGCAGGGGGCGGATCTTGGAGACGTGGACGATGGCGCCGGTCATGCCGGCCTTCACCGCGTGGTCGAGGAAGACGGAGTTCAGCACCGCGCGGGCGGCGGGGTTGAGGCCGAAGGAGATGTTGGACAGGCCGAGGATGATCTGGATGTCGGGGAAGGCATCGCGGATCAGTTTGATGCCTTCGAGGGTCCAGAGGCCGAGCTTGCGGTCGTCCTCGTTGCCGGTGGCGATGGTGAAGGTGAGCGGGTCGATCAGCAGGTCGGATTGCGGGAGGCCGTGCTTGCGGCAGGCGAAATCGACCAGGCGGGTGGCGATTTCGAGCTTCTGCGCCGGCTCCTTGGCCATGCCGGTCTCGTCGATGGTGAGGGCGATGACGGCGGCGCCGAACTTGCGGGCGAGGAGCATGCGCTCCTCGGCGATGTGCTCGCCATCCTCGAAGTTGATCGAGTTGATGATGGGCTTGCCGCCGTGGAGCTTGAGGGCGGCCTCGATGACGGGGGTTTCGGTGGAGTCGATCACCAGCGGGGCGTTCACCGACGAGGTGAAGCGGGTGATGATTTCGGACATTTCGCCGAGTTCGTCGCGGCCGACGAAGGCGGTGCAGATGTCGAGCGCGTTGGAGGCCTCGGCGACCTGTTCGCGGCCCATGGCGATGCAGCCGTCCCAGTCGTGCCGCTCCTGCAGCTCGCGCCATTTCTTCGAGCCGTTGGCGTTGCAGCGCTCGCCGATGGAGAAATAGGCGTTCTCCTGGCGCAGCGGGGTGGAGCCGTAGAGGCTGGCGACCGAGGGGATCCAGACCGGCTTGCGCGGGACGGGCGCGGGGCGGACTTCGCCGCGGCGGCGGAGCATGGCGTCGAGGGCGGCGATATGCGGGGTGGAGGTGCCGCAGCAGCCGCCGATGAGGTTGATGCCGTCCTCGCGGATGAAGCGTTCGAGCCAGGTGGCGAGTTCGTCCGGCGTGAGCGGGTAATGGGTCTTGCCATCGACCAGCTCGGGCAGGCCGGCATTGGGCTGCACCGAGATGAGGCCGGGCCAGTTCTGCGCGAGGTAGCGCACGTGCTCGGCCATTTCCTGCGGGCCGGTGGCGCAGTTCAGGCCGATCAGCGGCACGTCGAGCGCCTGGATCACGGTGGCGGCGGCGGCGATGTCCTGCCCGACGAGCAGGGTGCCGGTGGTCTCGACGGTGACCTGGACGAAGATCGGCGTGTCGCGTTTCTGCTCCGCGCGGGCGATCTTCGCGCCGTTGACGGCGGCCTTGATCTGCAGCGTGTCCTGGCAGGTTTCGATCAGGATGGCGTCGACCCCGCCCTCGATCAGGCCGCGGCACTGCTCGGCGAGGCCGGCTTCCAGCGGGTCGTATTCGATGTTGCCGAGGGTGGGCAGCTTGGTGCCGGGGCCGACGCTGCCGATCACGTAGCGGTCGCGCCCGTCGGCGAAGGTTTCGGCGGCCTCGCGGGCGAGTTCGGCGGCGATGCGGTTGATCTCGCGGGCGCGGTCGCCGAGCTCGAACTCGGCGAGGGTGATGGGCGAGCCGCCGAAGCTGTTGGTCTCCACCATGTCGGCGCCGGCTTCGTAGTAGCCGCGATGGATTTCGCGCACGAGGTCGGGGCGGGAGAGGTTCAATACCTCGGTGCAGTTTTCCTTGCCCCAGAAATCGCGCTCGGTATCGAGGGTGAGGGCCTGGACGCGCGATCCCATGCCGCCGTCGCAGAGGAGGACGCGGTGGCGGAGGGCTTCGAGGAGGGAGGGTCTGCTCATGGTGGTGGGAATATAGGATGCGCGCCACATTTCCAATGCGGGGCGGCGGCGGGCTGCATTGATCGGGGCGGGCCGGGGCGTATACCGGCGGCGGCGGAGGGATATGGATGACGGTGGGTGGCGATGAGGGGGCGCGCTTGCGCGACGACGAGGGCGCGCGCGACGGGCGGTTCGCGACCGGGGTGGCGGCGGTGCTGTTCGCCTCGCTGGTCTGGGGCACGACCGGCACGGCGGCGACGTTCGCGCCCGCGGTCGGGCCGCTGGCGATCGGCGCCGCGGCGATGGGGATCGGCGGGCTGTTGCAGGCGCTGCTCGCCGCCCCCCGCATCCTGCGCGACCTGCCGGCGCTGGCGCGGCATGGCGGGCTGCTGGCGGCGGGCGGCGTCGCGGTCGCGCTCTACCCCCTCGCCTTCTACAGTTCGATGCGGCTCTCCGGTGTGGCGGTGGGAACGGTGGTGACGCTCGGCTCGGCGCCGATCTTCTCGGCGCTGATCGAGCGCGTGCTCGCCGGCACCCGGCTGAGCGGGCGCTGGGTCGCCGGGGCGCTGCCGGGGATTGCCGGCATGGCGCTGCTCGCCTTTTCGGAACCGGGGGCGGAAGCGGGCGATGGAAGCGTCCTCGGGATCGGGCTCGGCCTCGTCGGCGGGCTCACCTATGCGCTCTACGCCTGGACCGCGCGGGGGATGATGCTGCGCGGCATCCGCCCGGCGGTGGCGATGGGGGCGACGTTCGGGATCGGCGGCGCGCTGCTGATGCCGGTGCTGGCGGCGACCGGCGGCGCCTTTCTCGACTCCTGGGGCAATGCGGCGGTGGGGATCTACATGGCGGGGGTGCCGATGTTTCTCGGCTATCTCTGCTTCGGCGTCGGGCTCGCGCGGATTCCGGTGAGTGTGGCGACGACGATCACGCTGGTCGAGCCGGTGGTGGCGGCGGTGCTGGCGGTGCTCGTCGTCGGCGAGCGGCTGAAGCCGGCGGGATGGGCGGGGGCGGCGCTGGTGATCGCCGGGCTGGTGGTGACGGCGGCGCCGGGCCGGCGCGGCGGTGGGGCGGTCGCCGATCCGCCCGGAGCGGATGCGGTACCCTACCCGATCGACAGATAGAGCCGCAGCGCCGAGGCCAGGCCGGCGAGGCCGGCGAGGCCGACGACCGCGGTGATGACATGCCCGAACACGGAAGGCGGGATGCGGCGGACGGCGCGGATGCCGGCGAAGGTGCCGAGGGCGGCGGCCGGGGCGAGCCAGAGGCCGGAGAGCAGCCAGTGCGGGCGGGCGATGCCGCCGGCGAGGGCGACGGCGATCGCGAGGACGTAGCTCAGCAGATTGAACATCACGAGGATGGCGCGGCTGTCGGCGACGGCGCGGCCCTGCCAGGCGACGACCATGGCCGGGACCGGCCCGCCCATGCTGGTGCAGCCGTTCAGCAGGCCGCCGAGCAGGGCGCCGGCGGCGAGCGGGCCGGCGCCGCCGCCGAGCCGGACCCGCACGCGGGCGAGGCGGAGGATGGTGACGCCGACCGCAAGCCCGGCAATGACGAATTTCAGCGCCGGGCGGGCGACCAGGCCGAGCAGCGCGATGCCCGCCGGCGTGCCGAGCGCGGTGCCGAGAAGGACGGGCAGCGCGCGGTCCCGGGTGATGGCGTGGCGGAGTTCGGCGATCACGCCGAGGCTCATCAGCGTGCCGAGCACGAGGGCGGCGAACACGACATGGCGCGGATCGTCGGAGATCAGCGAGAGCAGCGGCGTGAAGACGACGGCGAAGCCGAAACCGGCGAAGCCCTTGACGAAGCCGGCGGCGAAGGCGGCGAGGGCGGCGGCGGCGAGCAGGGGCGGCGCGAGCGGGACCAGCACCGGTCAGATCCGGCCGGACGGGAAGACGGGCGGGCGGGCGATGAGGCGAACTCCTGCGGACAACACGGCAGCGGCAACGTATCGTCCGGCCCGTGTTGCTGGCAAGGCGGCCGGGCTTGCGGCGGCGGCGGCCGATCGCCACGTCGCGCCATGGTGGGATTTCGCGGGGCGGGGATTTCGCGGCGCCGGCCGGAGCAAGAAGAAGGAGCAAAAATGCGGATCGGAATCAGGTTTGGCGGGGCGGTGGCGCCGGGGGATGCGGTGCTGGTGCAGGAGGGGTTCGCGCCGCCTTCCGGCGCGCGGGTCGTGGGCGCGTTCCGGGCGGAGGAGGTGCGGCGGTTCGGGCATGGGATCGGGTGTTCGTGCTGCGTGCCGCGCGGCGCGGTGGCGGCGGCGCTGACGCGGCTGTTTCTCGACCGCGCGCGGGGCACCGAGGACGGGTCCGGCGATGTGGTGATTGTCGGCGATACTAACGGCGAGGCGGCGGTGCGGGCGGCGGTCGCGGGCGATGTGCTGCTGCGGGCGCGATTTTTTTTCGCTCCTGCCGCGGGCGAAGCCGCGGCGCGGGACGGCGGATAACTTCAATTCTTTCAGATGATTGACTGAACATTCGGCTTGGTGATGCTGGCGATCCGCCGACAGGCCCGGTTGCGGCCGCGCGATTCTTGTTGTTAGTTTTATTGACATCACTAACCGGCTGAACTAACAAATCCGCTCATCAACGAGGAGATGAGCGATGCCCGAACGCCGCATCTGGACCGACGCCGCCGACGAGACGATCCGCCGCATGCGGGTGGACGGGGCGACCTGGGCGGCGATTGCCGCCGTGCTCGGCCTGTCGCGCAACACGATCATCGAGCGCGGGCGGCGGCTCTGCGCCGCCGGCGGGCCGAGCCAGGCGGCGCGGCCGAAGCCGCCGCCGGAGGACGATCCGAACCGCCCGCCGCTGCCGGCCGGGCATCCGCGCTCCTGGGGGCTGCTGACGCGCGGGACGATTCTGGAGGGCACGGCGTTCGTCCCCCTCGCCGCCCCCGGGCGGGAGGATGAGCGATGAGCGCGGTGCGGGCGCGCCGGGCGGGCGAGGTGCTCGGCTCGGGGATCGGCGCCGCCGGGGTGGAGCGGCGGGTGGAGATCGGCCCCTGCCCGGCGGTGAGCGGGGCGGCGGACCCGATCGGCGCGATCGCATCAAGGCTGGAGGCGGCGGGGTCGTGCCTGCTGGCGCTGCCGGAGCGGGGCTATTCGCCGCACCTCAGGATCACCCGCTACGAGGTGGTGCGCAGCGCGCTCGACGCCTATGGCTGGGAGGCCTCGCGCATCCGCCCGCCGCACCCCTCGGGTGCGGAGATCGACCGCATGGACGAGGCGCTCGGCTGGCTCGCCGCGATCCCCGAGGAGCGGTTCGTGCTGCGGCGGATTCTCGGCGCGCGGGCGCTGACCCATCCGCTGACCGGGCGGCACCTGTTTCCCTGGCGCAGGCTCGGCGGCGTGCTGGGGGCGGACCACAAATCGGTGCAGCGGTGGCATCGCGAGGGGCTCGGCATCGTGCTCGCGGCCCTGGTGGCGGCGGAGCGCAAACTTGCCGAAAGCCGCGCATCGCGTTAAGCCGCCGCATCCTTATCGCAGTTCGAGTGTGAATTCATGAAGCAGCAGGCGAATCTGATCCGCGCCGGCCAGGTGATCGAGCATGACGGTCGCCGCTGGACGGTGCTCAAGCAGCAGATCATCACCCCGGGCAAGGGGGGCGCGTTCATCCAGGTGGAGATGCGCGACCTCAAGACCGGGAACAAGACCAACGAGCGCTGGCGCACCGCCGACACGGTCGAGCGGCTGATGACGGACAACCGCGACTACACCTATTCCTACACCGACGGCGACAACCTGGTGCTGATGGACGGCGAGACCTTCGAGCAGTTCCTGGTGCCGGCCGAGCTGCTCGGCGATCAGGCGCCGTTCCTGCAGGACAACATGGCGGTGATCGTCGACCTGGTGGAAGGCGACCCGGTGGGCATCCACCTGCCGGCGACGGTGACCCTGGAGATCGTCGAGGCCGATCCGGTGGTGAAGGGGCAGACCGCCTCCTCCTCCTACAAGCCGGCGAAGCTGTCGAACGGGGTGAAGGTGATGGTGCCGCCCTTCATCGAGGCGGGCGAGCGCATCGTCGTCCGCACCGAGGATTCGACCTACGTCGAGCGGGCCAAGGGCTGAGGCCGGGCGCGGCGCACGGGCGCCGCGCCGGACCGTTTTCCGGAGTATCGAGCCATGACCCCCCGCCGTTCCGCGCACATGACCATCATGGTCGCCGCGGCCCAGAAGGCCGCGCGACGGCTGGTCCGCGATTTCAACGAGGTCGAGCATCTCCAGGTCTCGGTGAAGGGGCCGTCCGACTTCGTCAGCCAGGCGGACATGCGCGCCGAGCAGACGATCCGCGAGGAGCTGGAACGCGCCCGGCCCGGCTACGCCTTCCTGATGGAGGAAAGCGGGGCGCATGGCTCGGAGAACTGGGCGTGGCGGTGGATCGTCGATCCGCTCGACGGGACGACCAATTTCCTGCACGCGATCCCGAACTGGGCGATCTCGATCGCGCTGGAGAAGCGGCTGCCGGAGGGCGGCAGCGAGATCGTCGCCGGCATGGTGATGGCGCCGGCGCTCGACGAGCTGTTCTGGGCCGAAAAGGGCGCGGGCGCCTATCTCAACGACCGGCGGCTGCGGGTGTCGTCGCGGCGGGACTGGTCGAGCGCGCTGTTCGCGACGGGGATTCCCTTCGCCAGGACCGCGCCGCGCAACCGCCTCGCCTTCGCCCGCGTGCTCGGCGCGCTGATGCCGGAGACGGCGGGCGTGCGGCGGATGGGCTCGGCCTCGCTCGACCTCGCCTGGACGGCGGCGGGGCGGTATGACGGCTACTGGGAACTCGGCACCCATCTGTGGGATGTCGCCGCCGGCGCGCTGATGGTGCGCGAGGCGGGCGGCTACGCCACCGCGCCGGATGGGGGCGATGCGCTGAGCGGCGACATCGTCGCCGGCAACCCGCATATCCACCCGCGGCTGCGCGAGCTGGTGGGCTCGGCGCTGGAGACCGCGAAAACCTGATCCGGGCCGCCATTGAGCGGCATGGGAGACATGCGCTAGTGTCGCACGCGATGCGACATTGCGGCTTCCTCGCGGCGTGCATGGCGGCCGCGTTCATCCTCATTCATCCGGCGCCGGCGCAGGTTGTCGTCAACCCGCAGGCGCTGCGGCAGCTCGGCGGGCCCGCGCCGGCGGCGAAGCCCGCGGCGCCGGCGCCCGAACGGCGGGCGGTGCCGAAGCCGGCGATCGTCCGGCGGCCGGCGCCGCATCGCGCCGTGTCGCGCCTGCCGCTGCCGCCGCCCCCCGCGCCGGTGATCGCCGCGGCGCGGCCCGCCCTGCCCCATCCGGCGCCGAAGCCGGCACCCAAACCGCAGCCGGCGGCGCCGAAGCCGCCCGCGCCCGTCGCCATCGTGATGTCCGGCACCAGCGCGGCGCCGGGACCGCGGGGCGAGGCGGCGGTGAAGCGGTTTCTCGCCGCGCCCCGGCCGCGCGGGCTGCGCTTCCTGGTGCGCGCGACCGCGCCGGGGGTGGCCGACGATCCCTCCATCGCGCGGCGGCTGGCGCTGCGGCGGGGGATGGCGGTGCGCCATATGCTGCTGAAGGCCGGGATTCCGGCAGAGCGGATCATCGTGCAGGCGCTGGGCAATCCGCCGGGCGCGCCGGACGACCGCGTGACGCTGAGCACCCTTCCCTGAGGCAGGAGCCCCGATGACCCGACCGAACAGCTACCTGATCCGCATGCTGGTGTTCCTGGTCCTGGTCTACGGGCTGGCCGCCTTCCTCGCGCCGACGCTGGAGAAGTTCTTCCTCGCCAACCCGGTGGTGAACTCGGTGATCGCGGTGGTGGAGGTGTTCGGCATCTTCTGGAACCTGCGGCAGGTGATGCGGCTGAGCCCGGAAGTGGACTGGGTGGAGCGGTTCCAGCGCTCGCGCGCCTCGATCGAGCATGGGCCGAAACCGCGGCTGCTGCTGCCGATGGCGCGGATGTTCGGCGGGCGGCACGAGGACGGGCGGCGGGTGACGCTGTCGGTCGCGAGCATGCGGACCATGCTGGATGGCATCGCCAGCCGGCTCGACGAAAGCCGCGAGACCTCGCGCTACGTGACCGGGGTGATGATCTTCCTCGGCCTGCTCGGGACGTTCTGGGGGCTGCTGAAGACGGTGCACGCGGTGGCCGCGGTGATCGCGGCGATGAACCTCGCGGGCGGGGACGTGAACGGGATGTTCGCCCAGCTCAAGGCCGGGCTCGCCGGGCCGCTGGCGGGGATGGGCACGGCGTTCTCCTCCTCGATGTTCGGGCTTTCGGGCGCGCTGATCCTCGGCTTCCTCGACCTGACGGCGGGACAGGCGATGACGCGCTTCTTCAACGAGCTGGAGGAGTGGCTCGCCGGGCTGACGCGGGTGTCCTCGGGGGCGGTGGCCGCGGATGGCGAGGGCGGGCTGCCGGCCTATGCGCAGGCGCTGCTGGAGCAGAACACCGAGAATGTCGAGGCGCTGCAACGACTGCTGGCGCGCAGCGAGGAGAGCCGGCACGACGCCACGCGGACGATCGCGGAGATGAGCGAGCGGATGAACGTGCTGGCGGAATCGATCCAGAACTCGCAGCGGGTGATGCTGCGGGTGGGCGAAGGGCTGGCCGCCCTCACCCGCCTCGCCGAACGCAGCGACGAGCGCAACGGCAGCGAGATCGCGCGGGCGCATCTGCGCAACATCGAACTGCTGATCGCGCGGATGATCGCCGAGGCGGAACAGGGGCGGGTGCAGGGGCTCGCCGATCTGCGCCACGACCTCAACGTGCTGACCCGGACCGTCGCCGCGCGGTTCGACGAGGCGAAGGGCTGAGCCATGGCGCGCACGATCCGCGGCCGCAACAACGGGCTGGAGATCTGGCCGGGCTATGTCGACGCGCTGTCGACCCTGCTGATGGTGACGATCTTCGTGCTGCTCGTCTTCGTGCTGGCGGAGGCGTTCCTGTCGGTGGCGCTGTCGGGGCGGAACAAGACGATCACCGCGCTGCGCAGCGAGATCGCCCAGCTCTCGCACGTGCTGGCGCTGCAGAAATCGAAGACCGCCTCGCTGCAGGACGAACTCGCCAGCATGGCCTCGCTGATGAAGGCGGCGAAGACGCGCGAGGCCGCGCTGATGGCGGCGAACGCGGCGCTCACGGCGAAGACCGCGACGCTCGGCGCCGCCGTGACGGCGGCGGGCGGGAAACTCGCCGGCCAGGTGAAGCTGAACGCGCAGGAGCTGCAGACGGTCAGCCTGCTCAACCAGCAGATCGCGGCGCTGCGGCTGCAGCTCGCGACGATCGCCGCAGCGCTCGATGCGGCGCAGAAGAAGGACCAGGAAGAGCACGTGCAGATCGCCGATCTCGGCCAGCGGCTGAACGAGGCGCTGGCGCGCAAGGTGCAGTCGCTGGAGCAGTATCGCAGCGAGTTCTTCGGCGTGCTGCGCAAGGCGCTGGCGGACCAGAAGGACATCAAGGTGGTGGGCGACCGCTTCGTGTTCGAGAGCGCGGTGCTGTTCCCCTCCGACTCGGCACGGCTCTCGGCCAAGGGCAAGGCGGAGATCGCGAAGGTGGCGCAGGCGATCGAGGCGATCGCGCCGAAGATTCCGGACAAGATCAACTGGGTGCTGAGCGTCACCGGCTATGCCGACAAGGAGGCGATCACCGGCGGGCCGTACAAGGACAATTTCGACCTCTCGGCGGCGCGCGCGCTTTCGGTGCTGCACCTGCTGATCGCGGACGGGGTGCCGAAGAACCGGGTGGTGGCGGCCGGGTTCGGCGCGGATCACCCGATCGCCACGGGCAATACGCCGCAGGACCTCGCGCAGAACCGGCGGATCGAGTTCCGGCTCACCTCGGCGGATTGAGGCGCGGGCGCTGCCCTCAGGCGACCAGCGGGGCGCGGAGGGCGGCGGCGCGGGCCCAGCTTTCGGCGGCGTCCTGGTCGAAGAGTTCGGCGAGTTTCTTCATCATCGTGCCGCCGAGTTCCTCGGCATCGACCAGGGTGACGGCGCGGCGGTAGTAGCGCGTGACGTCGTGGCCGATGCCGATGGCGACCAGCTCGACGAAGTCGCGGCTTTCGATGTCGCGGATCACGTCGCGCAGATGGCGTTCGAGATAGCTGCCCTGGTTGACCGAGAGGGTGGAATCGTCGACCGGCGCGCCATCGGAGATGACCATCAGGATGCGGCGGTGCTCGGGGCGGGTGCAGAGGCGGCGATAGGCCCAGGCCAGGGCCTCGCCGTCGATGTTTTCCTTGAGCAGCCCCTCGCGCAGCATCAGGCCGAGATTGCGGCGGGCGCGGCGCCAGGGTTCGTCCGCCCCCTTGTAGACGATGTGGCGGAGGTCGTTCAGCCGGCCGGGATTGCGCGGCTTGCCGTCCGCCACCCATTTCTCGCGGCTCTGCCCGCCCTTCCAGGCGCGGGTGGTGAAGCCGAGGATTTCCACCTTCACCGCGCAGCGCTCCAGCGTGCGGGCCAGGATGTCGCTGCACATGGCGGCGACCGAGATCGGCCGGCCGCGCATCGAGCCGGAATTGTCGATCAGCAGGGTCACCACCGTGTCGCGGAATTCCATCTCGCGCTCGCGCTTGAAGGAGAGCGGCAGCAGCGGGTCGGCGACGACGCGGGCGAGGCGGCCGACATCGAGCAGGCCTTCCTCCAGGTCGAAATCCCAGGCGCGCTGCTGCTGGGCGAGCAGGCGGCGCTGCAGCCGGTTGGCGAGCTTGGAGACCACGCCGTGCAGATGCTGGAGCTGCTGGTCGAGCTGCTGGCGCAGGCGGGCGAGTTCCTCGGGATCGCAGAGCTGCTCGGCGCCGATTTCCTCGTCGAAGGCGCGGGTATAGGCGTGGTAGGCGGCACCGGTTTCATCTTCCACCGGCTTGCGGCGCTGCTGCGGGCCGGCGGGCGCCTCGTCCGGCGCGGCGGCGGAATCGTCGTCGGTCTCCTCGTCGGCCTCGGCGTCGGAGGCTTCGGATTCGAGGGAGTCGGGGGCCTCGGAGAGCAGGTCCTGGTCGTCCTCGCGGGTCTGGGTCTCGCCCTCGCCGGAATTGTCCTGCGAGAGGGACTGTTCGCCCTGCTCGCCCTGTTCCTCGCTGTCCTCGCCCTCCTCGGACTCGGCTTCGGCCTCGGCGAGGTCCATCACCGCGAGCAGGCGGCGGGCGGCGCGGGCGAAGGCGTCCTGGTCGGCGCGCTCGGCGGCGAGATCGTCCAGCGCCCGGTCGGCATCGCCGGTCAGGGTCTCGCGCCAGAGATCGAGGATGTGGCGGGCGGCGGCGGGGATCGAGGCCGGGTCCATGCGCTCGCGGGCGAGCAGGCCGAGCGCCTGGGCGGTGGAGAGCTGCTCGGCGCGGCTCATCCGGTCGAGCCCCTCGGCCTCGGCGTCCTCGTTCAGCTTGCGCTGGAGATTGGCGGCGACACCCTGCATGTGGGCGGCGCCGACGATCTCGACGCGGGCCTGTTCCAGCGCGTCGTAGGCATCGCGGGCGTCGCGGGCGACGGGGGCGCGGGCGGCGTGGATGGCGTCGTCGTGATGGCGCAGGCGCAGCGCCATCGCATCGGCGATGCCGCGCAGCCTGGCGACCTCGGCCGGCGGCAGGGCGCGCGTCGGCGCCGGCA
>NZ_JFHO01000051.1:0-9921 GCF_000724705.2 Acidiphilium sp. JA12-A1 | reverse complement strand
AATACAGCGCATCGAGCATCCGCCGGACCGGTCCGGGCAGGCGCCGCCCGGCAAGCCGCCCCGCGCCGCCTAGTAGCACGGCGATGGCCGACGCCAGCGCGGCGGCACCACACTGTGCCACAGCGCCGGCCACTGACCTGGCCCACCGAGGGCGGCAAGGTGCCGCAGCGTCAGCGTATCCGGCAGCGCGCCGTTCCACTGCCCAGCCACCGCGGCCAGCGCCAGCATAGCCAGCGGCAGGCCGAAGACGAGAGTGAACAGCGCCACTGCGGCGATCCACGCTGCGGCGCGCGCAATTG
The DNA here is from genome assembly GCF_000724705.2 of Acidiphilium sp. JA12-A1. Classification (NCBI taxonomy): domain Bacteria; kingdom Pseudomonadati; phylum Pseudomonadota; class Alphaproteobacteria; order Acetobacterales; family Acidocellaceae; genus Acidiphilium; species Acidiphilium sp. JA12-A1. The sequence goes on along the minus strand of NZ_JFHO01000051.1, from coordinate 9,622 downwards.
GCGCATGGGCGAGTAGGTTCACGCCGAGACTCCCCGCCCGAGCCGCGCGAGGCTGAAGCGGTAGAGCGCGAACAGCCCGAGCGACAGCATGATGTCCGCAAGGGCAACGACGCTCGCACCGGTATAGTCGAATTGCTGGATCGCCTCGCCGTAGATAAGCACCGGCAGGGTAATGACGTTCTTTGCCCCCATCACCAGCATGATGCCGAATTCGTTCACCGTGAGCAGCAGGCAGAGACTGCCGCCGGCCAGCAGCGAGGGCAGTAGCTCAGGCAGCACGATACGCCGGAGTATGCCCGGCATTCGCGCGCCGAGGCTGCTGGCCACCTCGAGCTGCGCAGTGTCGATCGACTGGAACCCGGCCAGCAGCGGGCGCAGCACGAACGGCGTGTAGAATGTCACCTCCGCGAGAACGACGCCCCAGAACCCATACAAAAAGCTCGCCGCATGCCGCTCCTCGCCGAACACCTCCGAGACAATTGCGGTCACCAGCCCGGTATTCCCGTAAAGAAAGGTCAGCGACAGGGCGATGAGAAACGAGGGAAAGGCGAGATAGGTGTCCACCACCCGCCCGAGTGCCAGCGCCCCGCCAAACGGGGCGAGGTTGAACAGCAGCGCGAGCAGAAAGCCGAGCAACAGACACAGCACGGTCGCGGTCAGGGCGATCTGCAGCGTGTGCGCCAGCGCGTCGGCGAACAGCCGGCTGGAGAGCATCCGCAACGCTGGTGCGAGGCTTAGCCCGCCGGCTGCGCCACGGAACGCCGAAGCCGCCATTAGCCCAAGCGGATAGAGCAGGAAAGCGGCGAGGATCAGCGTCGGCGGCACGGCGGGTGCGATGCAGCCTCGCCAGCCCAGCCGGCGCGGCGCCACGGAGGCGGCCGTGCGTGTGGGGCTCATTTGTCCGCGACCAGGCAGGCCTGCGCGGGGTCGAACCACAGCGCTACGCGCGCCCCGCAGTCGGGAGCAGGGCGGTTACCCGGCACGTCGATCCGCAACACGTGCGGGCCAATCCGCACCTCCAGTCGATGCACCGCGCCCATCCAGCGTGTCGCGACGATCTCGGCCTCGATCCGGTTCGGTTTGTCGGCATCGGCCTCGATCATCATCGCATGGGGGCGGATGCAGAGCAGCGGCGTATCCGGCAGAAGGCGCTCTTCCGGCGCGCGGACGCTCAGCCGCCGACCGGCGAGCGCGACCTCGGCAAATCCGCCTGCGCGGGCGAGGGCAGTGACCGGCAGGAGGTTGGCCTGGCCGAAGAATTCCGCGACGTAGCGGTCGGGCGGCGTATCGTGCAGTTCGCGCGGCGTGCCCTGCGCGGCAATCCGCCCTTCGCGCATCAGCACGATCCGGTGACCGAGGCGGATGGCCTCGCCCTGGTCATGCGTCACATAGACGATCGCGAGTTCGGGCAGCCTCGCATGGAGATTGCGGATCTCCTCGATCAGTCCGGCGCGCAGCGGCGCGTCCAGCGCTGAAAGCGGCTCGTCGAGCAGCAGCACCGGCGGGTCGATCGCCAGCGCACGGGCAATCGCCACGCGCTGCTGCTGCCCACCGGAAAGCTCGCGTGGATAGCGCCGCGCGAACCCGCCCATGCCGACCATCTCCAGGCTCGCGGCGACCCGTTCCGCAATCTCCGCCGCTGGTCGCCGCCGGGCGCGCAGCCCGAAGCCGACATTCGCCGCCACCCGCATATGGGGAAAGAGCGCGTAATTCTGCACCACCATCCCGAGCCCGCGTTGATACGGCGGCAGGTCCGTAACATCCCGGCCGGAGAGGGCGATCCGCCCGCTGGCTGGGCGGACGAAGCCGGCTATGGCGCGCAGGATCGTCGTCTTGCCCGAGCCCGACGGGCCGAGCAGCACAACCGCTTCGCCGGCCGCCACATCGAGGTCTGTTACATCGAGCGCGGTCGTTGCTCCATAGCGGACGGTCACACCGCGCAGCGCGATACGGGATGGGGCCGCGCGCCATGTGTCCAAGCTGACGGGCTGGCACGAAGCCGGTACGGCGATGACGGACGTGGCCGACCCGCTCACGGCGCCTCAGGTGCCGGTCACGTGATGCCAGCGGGAGATATCGGCATCAATGCTGGCCAGAACCGTCCGCCAGTCCGGCGACCAGATAGTAACCCCGTCCATGATCTGTTTCAGCCGGGCGGCCGTTGGCCCGCTCGCCGGCACATCCTCCCGCACAGGAAAGCCGCGCGCGAGCTCATAGACCGTGTCCTGGGCCTCGCGACCGAGCAGGAAGTCGATCAGCCTGCGCCCGTGATCGCCATGTGGGGCGTTGCGCACCAGTGCGATGTCGTAGGGCAACGCCATGCTGACGCGTCGCCCGTGCGGTCCGGCGGGGAAGAAGATACCGATATCCGGATATTGCCGCATCTGGGCGAAGTTCATCTGCACGTCGCCGTTCGCGACCAGAATTTCGCCCTTGTCGGTTAGCCCCGCCAGCCGCCCGGTCGAGGACGAGGGACCGAGATTGTTGGCTTGTAGCTTCTTCAGATAGGCGAACCCTGCATCGGCGCCCCCCATCTGGTGGACCACCTCCAGCATCACCGCGGTGCCGTCGCCCGCTTGGCCGGGTGTCGAATATTGAAGTCGGTTCCGAAAGGCCGGCGCCAGCAGCGTTTCGTAGTTCGCCGGCGGTGCCTTCAGTTCCTTGGTGTTATAGATCCAGCAGGCGTAATTGTTGACCAGCGGGAACCATAGGTCGTGGGCGCTGCGCGTCACCGCCGGAATCTGCTCGATCCCCGCCGGCTTTACAGGCGCCAACACGCCCCTGGCGGCAGCCTGCTGCATAAAGGGCGGCAGGGTGACGAGCACATCGGCCTGCGGGTTGGCGCGCTCGGCGAGAACCCGGTTCACCACCACACCCGACCCGGCCTCGATGTAGCGAACGCGGATGCCGGTCTTCTTCGTGAAGGCGGCAAAGACGGTATCGAACCAGTTGGGCTTGCCATCCTTCAACCCGTCGGCAGAGTAGACGGTCACCACGCCGCCGGCCGCACGGGCGTTGGAGATGGCAAAGGCGGAGGCGAGGCCCACGCCGCAGGTTAGGGTGTTACGGCGGGTGAGCCGAAGCCGGTTTGAACTCGTCATCGCTTTCGTCCCTGTCCTTTTTGTGCGCTGTCCCATTCATCAATGCTGGTTGGCACGCCATCAAGCGGGTCACAATGAACGTTTCATGATAATCCGATCTTATTCCTTCCGTGGGACAAATCGCCTTTCGACCATGAGCGTACATCCACTTGACAATAAAGATGACAATAAAGTGCGAGGAAGATCCACGCCACAGAGTTCCTAGAAACTGGACGCGGCAGACCCGCAAACAAGCCATTTTGACAACCGCGGCGCCGGTGTTCGCACGGCTCGGACGAGCTGGACGCCCGTGATCTGCCCACTTCTGAGTAGTCCTAGATGCCGTAATGGGCCGAGTGCCTGGCGATGCTCCTCGGTCAGCCGTGGCTGTCGCGCCTCGCGCCTTGAGGTCGCGCAACCTGTCCAGACCCTCGGCGTTGAACCGGATCACCCAGTCCCTCACAATCTGCAGTGTGACGTGGCCCAACCGCGCCGCCTCCGAGCGCGTGCCACCGTCATTGATCGCTGCAAGAGCCAACAACCGCGGGGCCGGAGCCGCCTGGCTGCGCCGTGCCAGGCACCGAAGGGTGGCAACATTCAAATCAGTACGAAGGGCTATCGCACGCGGCATGGTGAACCTTCCAAAGAGCTCCAGTTCGATTCACATCATACCCGCATCGCGGAAGCACTATCCTGAGTCACTCACACAGGGCTTGGTGTCAGATCATGACCAACTTCTGGTCACCGCATCCCCCGCAGGGTCTTCAATACGCTTGCCGCCGTAGCTTGCCACTTCTTGCTATACAAAAATAAAGAAATATTTTTATTGAAGCCGAAATAACTTTTGACTTTATACAGCAGTCGATTATTTTATATTCTTCTAGATTAGGAGGTAAACAATTATGATCGCCTTTGATTACCCCAATACGCACAAATATAGGATCGAACTGGAGATCGGCGTGACATCGATGATTGCTCTGTCCTCTGGAGAGATGTGTGACTTGATCGCCCTTGGGTTGTTCGAACTTGACCGCGAAGGTCGGCTCTTGCCGGGTGTGACCTTGCCGAACAACGTCTTTGGTCTGGTCAGCACCCGCATCACCCCCGTGGGGTACGAGCGACAGATCAGCCTGCGGGAGGCTGAATCCACAAGCCGGCGTCGGGCCCCTCAATCGACTCGCAATCGGCTGACCGAGACCGACGCGAAGCTGATCGATGCCCTCGAGGTCGCGCGTGATAATCTGACCGACTGCTTTCGCGAGCAACGCATGCTGCAGGCTCGAATCGCCGGCCTCTTCGAGAAGCTCGGCGCGGTCGCTGACATTGCCGACGACGATCGCGCTTATGCTGCTTCCCTACTGGCCGCTGTGGACGGCGTGCTTCAGAATCACGAGTCGGTGACCAGGCCGGTCCTGTAAATCACTCGCCTTTCGCGGTGGCTCAGATTTGAGCCACCGCACGGTGGAGCGGCCAATGCGATAAGGTAGGTAAAACGCCATCATCCCATCGGCAGAAACTGCTCACGATCAGAGTGAACACCTTGGGCTGGTCCACCGAGCCCTGAAGAACTGATACGCTGGTTGTCTCGGCGCTCAAGTCTTATCCCACGAAGACATGATAAATCCGTAGCCTAGTCGCACCGGCTGGCGTCGGCCCCCACGCCCAGTGACACATATAGAACGCGGGTGAGGTCGGCCCCGATTTGCTTCCTCGCCACGAGTGGCTCCGAATCTGAGCCACCCCCGGCGCCTTCGGCGATCCGCCCCCGAATCAAGTGAGATTCTCTTCTGGCAACCAAGCCGAGAGTCCGCCGTGTCGATTCGCCGCACCATCAACGCCCAGCCTTATACGCTCGATGAAATCCTCGGAATCGATTTCGATCGCCTCCGCGCCGGATCCGCACCAGCCGCCGACGACCGTCGCGATGAATGCGGCGCACCAGCCGACCGGACTTGGGTATCGGCCACCGCCTTCAATCCCGATGACGAGCATCAGGTTCATGAACCCTGCGGGCCGCTGGCCACTCACCTCGATGACCCGGAAGATCTCACGGCAATTCCCTCCCCGCCCTTCCTGTCGCTGACTGAGGCGGCAGCCTGGCTGGGCATTTCGCTCTCGACCGTGAAGCGGCTGGTGGACCGGCGCGAACTGGCTGCAGTGCGGATCGGCGCCCGCCGGAAAATCCCGCTCAGCGAGCTCAAGAACTACGCCCTCGCGCGCCTGGTCGGACGGTCAATGCCGATCCGAAAACTCCCAGGAAATACCGAGGCTTCCGCCCAACCTGCAAAAACATCGGGTGATTAACGCCAAGGAATAATCACCGGCCCTTCTTGAAACTGAACCGGTTTGAACCGTTCCATTTTGAAAGGAATCCAACGTGACTGTGACCATAAGATACAGGACGACCAGCACACCTGCCCCGGCAAGCGCAACACCGGTCAGCCCCCGGAATCTCGGGGAGATCCGGGCTAGGCTCGATGCCATGAGCAAGGCCGACGGCAAGGACCGTACCCTGTACATCAGCGCCATCAACTCGGTCGCGAAGGCGTTCGGCGGATCGCCGGCCGATCTGCCATCCGATCCGGCCGAACTCCGCCGGAAACTCACCACGATGTCCGCGGCCATGGCGGGGATGACGAAAGGCAGCTGGTCATCGGTCCGAAGCCGGCTGCTCGCCGCGCTGCGCGATACCAATGTGCCGGTGATGCGCGGCCGGCGGGCTGGTCACCTGGCGCCCGCCTGGGCGGCACTCTACGCCAAGGCCCCCATCCGACAGCGAAAGGCCAGGCTGAGCCGGTTCTTCGGCTTCTGCTCGGCGCAGGGCTACAGCCCGGAGGACGTGTGCGACGGGATGATCGAGCGGTTCCACGCCGCGCTGGAGACAACCAGCCTGCGCGGGTCACCGAACGACATCTCGCGGGCGGCGGCGCGTGGCTGGAACGAGGCGGCCCGAACCATCGAGGGCTGGCCGAACATCATCCTGACCGAATACCGGCCCGAGCGGGGAGGCTATGTCCTCGATCTCGCTGCGTTCCTACCCAGCTTTCAGGAGTCTGTGGCCGCCTATCTCGAATACCTGCGCGATCCACCGGAGGATGACGACACCGCCCCGATGGGGGGTCTGAAGCCGTCGACTCTTGAAATGCGGGAGTTCAATATCCGGCAGATCGCCTCCGCGCTGGTCCATTCCGGGATCGGAGTTGAGCGGCTGCGCACCATCGCCGACTTGCCGTCACGCGAATTCATGGACCTGATCTGCGAGTTCTTTGCCCGGCGTCTGGGTCGGCCCGACGCCCCCCAGATCCGGATGCTCCTTGATATCCTCGGGAGCCTCGCGCGATGGCAGTGCAAGGACGACGCCCTGGCGAAGGTTATCAGCCGGCGGACCAGCAAGCTGTCCGGCAGGACCGGCCGTCGAGTGGGCATGACCGAGAAGAACCGGCGGCGGCTGGCACCGTTCTATTCCGAGAAAATGGTCCGCGATCTGCTCATGCTGCCGATGGCGCTGGCCGCACGGGCGTCGAAGGCAGAGTTCAACCGGCGCGCGGCGGTCATGATGCGCAACGCCGTCGCCCTCGAAATCGAACTCATGTGCCCAATCCGGCTCGCGAACATCGCCAACCTGAGCGTCGAGGACAACCTGATCCGCCACAAGATCGGCAGACGGACGATGACCCGGCTCTACATACCGGGGCGCGACGTGAAGAATGGCGAGGATATCGAGATGGAACTGCCGCCTCATACGGCAGAACTCATCGACCGCTACGTCGCGGAATTCCGGCCCCTGCTGATCGAGCCGGAGCATCGGCACGCGACGCCGCGCTACCTGTTCCCGAAGTTCAACGGCCAGCCGCAGAGCGGCAAGGTCCTGGCCGGTTCGATATGTGACGTGCTCAAGGCCGAGTTGGGCCTCGACTTCAACTTCCACCTGTTCCGCCATCTCGGCTGCATGCTCTACCTCAAAACCCATCCGGACGGGTTCGAGGTTATGCGCCGTGTCCTGGCGCACCGGCAGATCGAGACAACAATCAGGTTCTACGCCGAAATCCAGCAAACGCAGGCCTTCGCCGAATTCGACCGGACCATCCTGTCGCTGCGGAGTTCGAAGCCGAAAGCGCGGCCGGCACGCCGCCGAACACCAGCGCCCCACTCCGCTCCGAGGCGCAATCCCGAGGAGGGCGGCACCGATGTGCTCTGACCTCATGCCGGCGCTGAAGGCGCTAGAAGAGATGTCGTTCGCCAAGCTTGCGCTCGCGGCTGGGCCAGCAGAAAGCGTGGAAATCACTGCCCCCGAGCCTCGACAGGCGAGGCAGCGCATCATCCTGCCGCCCGACTCCTGGCCTGCGGCCGATCGGCAGGCGTGGGACCTTGCCCTCGATGGGGAAGGACCGCTTGGCGCGGACAACCCTGCGGTCGGCTGGAGCCCGCGCACCGTCGACAAGGTCGCCGACGGATACGGACGCTACCTCGCCTGGCTCATGCGCCAGGACGAACTCGTCCCCGGTGAAGCGCCCGTGGACCGGATCACGCCGGAACATGTCCGTGCCTATGTCGCCGAACTCAAGGCGAGCCTATCGCCGGTCAGCGTCGGCATGGTCGTCGGTGCCCTGGTCGCCGCCGCGAATGCCTTCGACCCGGAACGCGACTGGCGCTGGCTGAGCGTTCGCTACAGCCGCCTGAAGAACCGTGCCGAGCCAAGCCGCGACAAGCACAAGGCCATCCGCCCTACCCTCGAACTGTATCGCCTCGGGCTGAGGCTGATGGACGAGGCGCCGTCGACCCCGACGGAGACCCGGCGCGCGATGAAATACACCCAAGGGCTCATGATCGCCCTGCTCGCCGCCCGGCCGCTGCGTATCCGCAACTTCCAGGACATCACGATCGGCAGGTCGCTCCGTTATGACGGAACGACCTACTGGTTGACCTTCTCGGGGGTGGAGACGAAGACCGGGCGGGCGATTGACGAGCCGGTTCCGATTTCATTGGTCCCGTATCTGGAGACGTACCTGCGGGTCCATCGGCCGCACCTGCTCCATCGCAACGGCGGGGCAAGGACCGCAAAACACGAGAGGCGCCTCTGGGTCGACCGGGATGGCAACCCGATGCAGGAACCCGCAATGCGCGACACGATCAAGCGGGTCACCAGAGACGCATTCGGGACCGCAGTCTGGCCCCATCTGTTCCGTGACTGCCTGTTCACCAGCCTCGCCGTCGAACAGCCCGAACTGATCGGGATCGGCCCTGCCGTGCTCGGGCATTCGTCCCTGGCGACTGGGCAGAAGCACTACAACCAGGCGCGCATGATCGAGGCGAGCCGGCTATACACCGCCGCTCTCCTGGAGGTCCGTACATCATTCATTCGTGAACTCCTCGCGAGCCAGCCAGGAGCGCCCGAGTGCGGCGGAGAGGATTTGCAGGATGCCCCCGACTAGATGACTCCTGTGGTCGACAGTCCGCATTACTCGCAATCGGCGGCTGTGCGCCTTCCCAGTCATACCGGACCTTGAGCCGGCGTCCCAGAAACGGACATCGCCAGACCTCTGCTCCGTGGGAACATAACACCCACCCCGGTCGTTCAGGGCAACTGGTGGGCCTACAGTACCAACCAGTGATTGCGAATCGGATTGCTACCGTAGATGATTTGGTTATCTATTACGAATGGCGTCTAAAAACCTCGCCTAAGGACGCCGGAGTATGTGCTACACTCGTCGTCGGAGGTATTCATGCCCGCGCTCAAGACATATGTCGGTTTTATTTCACACGCGTGGAAATACCATGACGATTATGTCCGATTGGAAGGAATGCTAAAAAACGCGAGCAATTTCTCGTTCAGAAACTCTTCGGTCCCAAAAACCGATGGTATTCCCATGCCAATCAGCGACGCTAAGTTGACGGCTGCGATCGACGAACAAATTCGCATCACAAACATCGTTATCATATTGTCCGGCATGTACGCCGCTCACAGCGATTGGATATCTAAAGAGATCGCTATCGCAGCGAAATATCAAAAGCCGATCATCGGAGTGGTTCCTTGGGGGCAGCAAAAAATCCCTGCGGTGGTTCAAACCGCGTCGAAAAAAGTTGTTCGGTGGAACACCGATAGCATCGTGTCCGCCATTCGACAGCATGCCAATTAGTGACAAATGTGCCTGAAAGTGAAAATTCGGACGCGTGGGTTTAGTTGGAAGCTCTAGCAACCCACTGCGTGTGCTCGCGCGAGAAAGCCAACTCTGAATCGTTTATAAATTCCGAGAGATCGAACTCTGAAGTGATTTCCCCGATTCGATTTTGTAAGATTCCAATTTCATGTGCAGTTAACGTATAAGATGCTGCCAGCTCATTGAACTTCTTAATTTGAACCCATCCGAGAACCGAAGACGCGATCACGATAAGAGGATCAGTCGGCAATAAGGTCCAAGCCGGTTCAACAATATGCGTCAATACAGAGGTCGCTGAGAACAAGTATACGACCACCCCAATTCCTATCCATGTGCCGGCACTCTTCTTGTTTCTAGATGCCTTTCGCGCATACCACAGACGTT
>NZ_JFHO01000052.1:0-9477 GCF_000724705.2 Acidiphilium sp. JA12-A1 | reverse complement strand
GAGCAACTGGGGTGAAAGCATGGCGTTGCGGTCCTTGCGGCCCTTGCCCTGCTCGACCCTGATCAGCATCCGCGTGCTGTCGATATCGTCGACCTTGAGGCTTGCCACCTCCGACACGCGCAGGCCGGCGCCATAGGCGGTACCGAGAATGGCCTTGTACTTGATGCCGGGGGCCGCCTCGAGCAGCCGGCCGACCTCATCGACACTCAGCACATCCGGCAATTTGCGAGGCGAGCGCGCCAAGACCAGGCGCCGCGACAGGTCCGGCCGATCGAGCGTCACCGTGAAGAAAAACCGTAGCGCCGAAACCGAGCAGTTGATCGTCGGCGGTTGCACCCCGCTCTCGTGCTGGTGAACCTGAAAGCGACGGATATCCTCAGCTGTCGCCGTGTCCGGCGGCCGCCTGAGGAATGCCGCGAAGCTCTGAACAAAGCGAATATAGTCCCGCTGCGTGGCCGATCGCAGGCCGCGCATCGCCATATCTTCGAGCATGCGCTGCCGGAGCGCGCTGACAGGCCGTTCGATAGGTGAAACTGGCATCGGAGGTTCCTCTTAAAATGAAGGGAACCCCATGCTGAGAAGCCTACCGCCCCGCGCTCAAGACCTCATCGAAATGTGCCGCTTCAACCTCAGCCCTATTCCCGCGAAGCGGGTTCGTGCATGGGCGCGTTCCAGACGTTTATCTTTGGATGAATAGTATTCGGTGCGAACGACAAAACCCACCCCGCCGGGAGGCGAGGTGGGTTTGTCGTTACGTAGCCAAATGATCGTGTCCAAACAGGACTTTCACGGTCGCACGCCTGTGGGTGAGAACGCGGTCGGCCAGATCCTGAACTGCTGTATCGAGGGTCACGAGGTCGGCAGCTAGGTGTGTATTGCTCTGGTCCGTGGGAGTTTCTTCCTGCTGTCCAGATGCGTCGTGGCGGATACCATCGATCATTTGGGCGATGATTTTGAGACCGTCGTCGAGGTCGTAGAGGCTACGAATGAGAGCGAGGCGAGCGCGCATGTCGGCGCGTACCGCATCGTGCAGAGACATTGTGGTCATTGTTGTGTCCTGAATTTCGGTCAGCGCTTCATGGATTAACCCGCGCGCCGTGGCTGCGGGCGGCGACAGACCGAGACGCCTGGCGGATCGATTTCGATCCGCCCCATGAGGCTGACGGAGGCATGGCCTGTATTGATAATATACAATAAAAAAGTGGAAGGCGCAACAAAATACGTAATGATATCAGTGTTTTGTTTGTCTTCTGGGTAGGCGTGCCCAGTTGCGGTGCAGTGGGAACTCCGTAACGTTTCCGCTTCTATTGGGACCGCCGAATCCTTCCAAGGCGCTCGCGGTTCTCAGCTTCCTGGGTCGCCCTGAGCAGATACCCGTGAAAAATCTCGGTCGCGACGATACCGTCCGCGCGATTGTAGTGTTCCGCCATTACGTCCTCGCTGATGTCGATCACCGCACGGGCAAGGCCGGGTTGGCTGCGGTTCACCAGCGGGGCCGTACTGCCGATCGCATGGCGGAACCGGTGTGGCCGGATGGGTTTGCCGAGCAGGGTCCGGGAGCGGGTCACCACGATTTTTGTGATCCCTCCCTCACCGAGCGGCTTCCCAAGGCGACCGATCCAGAATGCGCCGCCGTCAGGACCGCGCAGCAGGCGCGGCCGGACTTTTTCCAGATAAATGTCGATGTAGGGGGTCAGGCGCTTCGGCATCAGGACGCGATCGGCGCGGCCGAGGTAACCCGTCTTGACTTGGTCGGGCCTGTAGGTGATCCGATACTGATCGTCGGTGCGCTCGACATTGGCGGACGTCATGGTCTGGACGATAGTGCCGAGCCGGCGGCCGCGAGAGGCGAGGGTGGCGAACAGCAGGCCATCGCGGAATTTCAGGGCTTCGCCGAGATCTACATCCACTCGCGAGAGATCCGCCGTGTCCATCAGCCGGAAGCCTTCGGCGTAGAGGATCCGCACGTCAGGCACGTCGATCTCGCGCTTGGTCAGGGTCAGGCGACAGCGGACGGAGGCGCCATAGGGCTGGAGGATGCAGGAGCGGTCCGCGTAAGGCGCCATCACCTTGACCGCCATGCTCAGCTCGGCAAAGCGGCCGACGATGGTGAACGGCGCATTCCCCCGGGCTTTCAGGGCACGGAACCACGCGGCGCTGCGGGCGTGGGAGATCCGCGCCTCCGGGGGCGCGGTCTCATCCAGCCTGCCGCTCGCCCGGAGGAAGTCTAGCCAATACGTGTAGCCCCTGGCGATCTTGTGCCGTGAGGCAAGGCGGAGGGTCGAGCCGTAGCCGGGGTCGTCGAACGGATCGCCTGGAGCGCAGCTGGCGAGCCAGAGCTCCCGGTCGATGGCGGGCCAGGTCGCGACCAGGCGGTCGAGCCGCCTGAGCCGTGTCGCGTCGTCGCGCGCATTGGCCTTCTCCTCGGGACGGTTCGGATCGGTCGAGCTCATTCCGCCGCCCCCTTTTTCCGGGCATTTGACCGCGTAGCCCCCGGGCTGGGCGGAACGCCGCCCGTCGCAGTGCGTTGCACCGAAGACCTGCGCGATGATGCAGGCGAGGGGGCGTGCTTATGGCCGCGAGACGTGCGGGGCGAGGCAGGCCCATCATTGACCAACAACGACCTCCCGGCGCGTGGGCGGCGGTGCTTCGGCGCGGAGGCACGCTTTAGCGACTTCATCGCGTCGAGCACTGTGTGGTCAAAGCGTTCGAACGCCGCGTCGCGCTCCGGGCCAGTGTAAGACTTCCGGGCGGTTTTCTCGGTCTTGTGGCCGAGGAGCTCGGCCACGATGCCGAATTCTCCGGGGTAGATCTTGAGATAGGCGACCGCGGCGCGGTGCCGCATCAAGTGAATGTTTACTTCGCAGCCGACGCGCTCGACGATGATCTTCTTCAAGGAAGCGGCTATGGCCTGCCGGCACATCGGCTTGTTGTCCTCGCCGGGGAACAAATACGGATTGCCCGGCGCTGCGATCAGTGGGCGGAATGTCCGCTCCCACTCCTGGATGTACGCATTGGTCAGGCTGAGGACGGGACGGTCGAAGGTCTTTGAATTTTTTAACTCTTCTTCCGGAATCAGGAACCGGGCAGCGTCGGGTGTGCCCGGAGCCGCCAGAACGAGGTGCCGGTCGCGGCGGAGTAGACAGACGTTTTTCACGCGGAACGCGTAGAAAAGCTCCAGGTGAACGAGCAGGGCGCGCTTGGCCGCGCTGACCGCGAGGACGGGCGACACTGGCAGCAGTTCGCGGGCCTCTTCCATCAGAACCTTCGGCAGTGCGAGCAGCTTCGCCTCGGCTGCTGGCGTGAGCAGTACTTCAAGCCGGCGGCGGTTTTTCTCCGTCATCTCAGCATATTTCGGCGCTACCTTGCGATGCCAGACGGCAATCTGGTCGACATCCGCCTTCGGCAGGCCGACGTGGAATTTCGCAATCTGGCGCAGGACCTCGGCCACGTGCCCGGCGGAGGCCGACGGCGCCTTGCCTGCACGGTCCCACAAGTATCTTATGATCTGCTTGGCGCGGGTGAGCGGGACGACGAGATCGCGCAGGCCACGGATTTCGTTGCGGGGCACGCCGATCTGCACCGCCACCCACACCGCCTGCCGGGCGTGACGCAGCCGCTCATCGATCGTGATAGGCCTCAGCGCGCGGCGCGGCGCCGGGTGGCCTGCCTGGTCGATGACCGGGCCGCTCCCAAGCACGTCGCCGATATCGGCATCGTCGAAATCCTCGTCGAGGTCGGACGAGCCCAGGCGTGCCGCCATGAGGGCCAGATCGGCCTGCATGTCGGGATGCAGGTCCGCCAGCGCGACCGTCTTTCGGACCTGGCATCGGGCCGCGCCCAGGATCGGCAGACCAAGCTCGGGCATTTCACGCGCGACTTTGTTCCAGACATATCTGATCTGGCCGAACAGCCTGCGCGGATTCCGACAAAGGGTTTCGGTGAGGATCCACTTCTGGCAGCGCTCGAACGTCTCGTCCGAGACCTCGGCGGGCAGGACGCCGGCGACGCTATGATATGCAAGGAAGCGCGTGAGGGTCATCAGCACCCGGGGAGCGAGGTGGCGGCGCAGTTCGGCCCAGGCCGGCGTCAGCGTCGGACGCGTATCGAGCAGGCCCAAGCGGCGCATCGCATAGCGGACGTGCGAGCGCACTGTCGCCATCGAAGTCGCCGACAGGCCGTACAGCTGAGGCGCCCGGCCGAGGACTTTTGCGTTCAGCTCGGCTGGGCAGAGGCGCAGCGTCGCGGGATCGCTTTCAGCAATCCGCGCGATAGCGCGCAGCGAGGACGTCAGGCCACGCCGGCGTTCGATGGAAAGTGTGTCCCAGCTGGCCACGATCGCGATCGCCTCGGCGACGGTCGGGGCGGGCGGCGGATCGTTGCCGGGCGAGGGGTTTTCGGGGTATTTAAGCATAGTGATATTCCTGTTTTGTCAAAGCCGGACAACTCCGGACATTTTCCATTACACTATATTCCAGTCCCAGGCCGACTGACTTGTAGTAGTCTCAACAACTCCAATATTTGATTGAGATTTTGATTGCCTTTGTGCTGCCCGGGCTTTGTCTTGTGACCTGTGCACCACCTGTGGTCCCTCAAGGCCGCATGTGTCTCGCGAGCAGCGCCTGGACGTCAGCGGGATGGAAAAACACGGCGCCGCCGATCTTGATTGGCTTCAGGTGTCCAGCTGCAATCCAGCGCCGGATCGTCCGATCTGAACGCCGGAAGATCCTCGCTAAGTCGGCGGTCTCAACGAGGGGACTGATCACTTCGACCGCGTCAGTGCTTGCAGGAGCCCCGGGAAAGCCTTTGGCCTCACGCGTGGACGCGTGCGCAGTCTGATCGATCCTGCCTGCAACATTGTTTGATGCGGGAATTCTCATTGTCGACCGTTCAGGCATGACCGCTTGTGTCCATTATAAGGATGTGCGGCCGCCTCAGCATCCGAGCCTTCGGTGCGCCGAAGGACGTTTTGGAAATTATCGCGGGCAGCCTGCCGGGCGAGAGTGCGTATCAGCGTCCGAAGGCATTTCGTCTGAGAAGGTTCCGACGGTGGCTCAGGCGCATTTGGCTCGGCCGCCGCAACGTTCGAAATGTCTGGGCTGCCGGCGACAGGGGCAGGGGGGCGTGCTGAGCGCATGCCCAGCATGTGCCCGTAGTCATGGTCGCCGCGCTACAAAACGTGGCTGCAAGAATCAGGAATTATCGTAGGGGAGAAGCGGTTGGCTATCAGCGCCACTCGGTGCTTGCCGCGAAGTGGTAACGCACCGCGGTTCGGATCTTTGCTGCATCCGCGCCAACTGGCGGCGCACCTAGGATGGTTTCGACGAATGTTCCGAAGCCGTCCCACTTGAAGCTGCTGTCGGGCGGATCGTGCCGGTAGCGCCGCCAAATTGTCGCCAGCCACTCGACACCGAACGCGATCGGGTCTGGTGTTTCGGGGGCGCCTGCCGACTGCGGAGCGATCGTCGCCGAGAACGCCTCCGCGCGGGTGATCATGCTATCGACGATCGACAAGAACCGGTCCTGGTCGTCCAGCGCAGCTCGGGTCGCTGCGGCCGAGACCATTCTCTCGGCCTCGGACAGGGATTCGATATTTTCGTCAGGCGGTGATTTTCCGAACAGGGCAAGCCGGGTCGTCGGGTCGATCTCCAAGAGGTGCTTGCGAAGCCGTGCTGCCGCCTTGCCTATCGCAATGATCTTGTTGCGCCGCTGCGCTGGCGAGCCGTACTCACCGTGGTCACGGCTGTAGCGGGCGATTTCTCGGGTGGCCTGTATCAGGGCGGGGGCCGCGGTCACATCGTTCAACCAGGTTTGTGCGAGCGCTGCGTAGTCCGGATCAATTTGCGGCTTTAGCACTGCGGGGCGCTCCATTTTCCGATTCGGATGCTAAGAATGTAGCACACGACATTCGAAAACAGGCGAGGTCGCGCGGGTTCATCGAGCCGCCGGCGCGCGTCGCGACCGCTCGCGTATACTCATAATCACTGATTCTGTCCTCTACACACCAAAAAAACCGAGTCTAGAAACTGTTCACGCTTCGCTGGTGACGCTGGTTCGAAGGAATAGCAGGCCAGCCCCCGCACGTGTGCGAGGGTGGCTGCTCAATCGGTATTGGTCCACGCCCCGCCGGAGCCCGCCCGTCCCGAAGGCCCCCTGCCGCTGGAGCCGGCAGGTAGGATGGTTCGCCGCTTCTCGAGAGGTACTCCTCCTCCCGGGCGTCCGTGGGCCTCGAACCTTCGCAGTGCCCTTCCGGAATATGACGCCAGCCCCACAGTACCGGGTCCGCCGCCTCGCTGCCGTCTATGACCGACCAAGGCGGTAAGCGCCGGCCCAAATAGAGGTACAACGCGGGGTATGTTTGCCGCAGATGTCCAATGGTACGGAAGACTGAACTGACTGCAAGAATTACAATTGTCGCTGCGATATACCGAAAAATGTGTCGCGCCCAGGGAGTGTGTTCAACCGGGGGGCAAGGGCAGACATCAACCTGGCCGACGTTGGACCGGGTGCGTCGCAGGCATACATTGGCTGGGTGTCGTTCAAACCCTGAGTCGTCGCGGCGTGCGCAAGTGGATACCACGTCACCGCCAGTCTCAAAATTTCGCTGCCGGCCGGCATCGTGCGTCTAGGCATGGCGCGAACTTTTGTTCAGGTGATCTGCTGTTCCTAAATACAAGGAACGGTCTGGAAAACCTCTTTCGGGATGACCGCGGACGCGGAGCCGACGTCGTGTAGTCTCGTTCTACGTACAGCGTCGGTATGATTCAGCAGGTCGCTTCTGCCTCAACGACGGCCACAAGGCAGCCGGCGCTGACCCTATGAGACCGAACAGCGAGTGGCTTCGCAACGGGCAAACTCAAGAGCTCTCTGCCGGGCTCGTAACCGCGGAAATTCCCGCAGTTACGACCATAGAGCGGCGTCTAGGAGGAACTTACGTCGCGAAGAAGCACGTATATGACAATGAGATATGGATCAGGCCGGCATGCCACCTCCAGGTTATCCGCGCTCTCGACGCCCTGGTGCCGCTCTCACAGTCAAACCCCAATCCTGGCGACCATGGACCCTGCGGCGATTAAGCGCGTCGGGGGCGTGATTAAGTTGGTGCCATCCAAGCAACTGCCGCCGATGATCGAGGATCACTTGGCGGCCTATCCGCGCGTGGCGGTGAGCGAATACATCTCGGTCTGCGAGCTGATGGAGGAGGCCAAGGCGCCAACCCGCGGGCGCTGGCGCCTCAATGCCCGGCTGGGCGCCGCGCTACGCTCGGCGATTTCCCAGAAGCGGCATCACGCGGCCAAACTATGTGCGCGCACCAAATCCTGACTGTTCCCCGTCGGCTTCGCCCGGCATTTTATGCGCACCGATAGGAGCCACCGGATCAACGAACACTTCGACCGGCTGCACGGCCAGGCCGTCCTCCGCTAGGTCCGGAAATAGAAACAATTATCTGTTGACGCCGAAAACCCGCCGCGCCTAGCGTGGCAAATGAACATCCGAATGTGCATTTTTATCGTCGCATCGATCGTTGCAGCACTGGCGCCTAGAGCCTTCGCGCAGAGCGTCCAGCCAACACCAATCCCTCAAATCGATACCGTTTCCCAGGCACGTCTTTATGCCTGGCGCATGGAAGGAATGTGCGAGAGTGGCAAAAAATTCGCTTTCGAGCTGCCGAAAGCCGGGGTTTGTCGCTGCGTTAAGGACTTGTCTTATAGAGACGCTATCAAGGGATCATACGCCGCTCGGTGGGATCTTCTCTCGAAACAAACTGCCGAGCTTGCCAATCGAGCGCTTCTGAAAATGCCCATGCACACGTGGGGAAAGCGCGTTGCAGAGATGCAGGCCGAAAATCCATATTTCGTTACCGCAGGGATCGAAGACCAGTATGATACAGCCTGCGGGGGCGCCCACGGATATCTCAACGAGATCACCAAATGATGAACATCCGATTGAGCATCATTCTTTGTGTGGCACTTGTTGCGCTCGGCAAAACAGCATTTGGGGAAAGCCCGAATTTTCCTACTGTCAGCCAAGTTCCTCCGGTCATCAACTCACTTGGTTAAGCTAAATTCTATTCGGCCCAAATGGAAGCTATGTGCGAATATGGCTGCTCACAGGCATCAGATAAGCAAACCGCTGGTGTCTGTCGGTGCATCCGTGACCGCTCCTTGAAAGATGCAATATAAGGCAACGATTTTCTGTTGACGCGGGAATCCCGTCGCGCCTAGCGTTGATCATGAACATGCGATTGAGCATTTTTCTGTGCGCCACCATCCTCGCGATCGGCGCGCCGGGCGCGGAAGCGCAGACCGTCCCTCCCATCGGTCCCCCGATCACGACAATGGGCGCTGCCCGCTATTATGCTGCCCATATGGCGTCGATCTGCGACACCAATGAAGAGCCCCGGACTCATGCTCCCGTTTGCCAATGCGTCTACAAGAGCGCTTTGAAAGATGCCATTACCGGAAATTATAAAGTAGTTTGGGAAAACGAATGGAATAGGACTGAGCGTGAATTGGTTTCTATTCTTAAAACTGACCCTCGTTCAAAATGGGATTATGATACGTTCATGTTTGACAGCGCTCTGAATATGACTTCGCCGGGCGCATACTCATCCGACTTGTCAGAATATTACACGAAGTCCTGCCAGAAGCACTCATAGATCGAACCGCTCGTCGATCAGCATTTCGTAGCCCCACGTCGTGGCGTTCTGGGTGCGGCGCGTGCTCATGATCTGCCATTTTCGGGCGATCGTCTCATCGGGCAGCGTGTAGTAGAAGGTCACCCCGACATGCGCCTGGGCGAACGCGTCGATCGCTTCCTGCTGCGCCTGGGTGAGTGGCTTGCAAACATCTTTCTGGATCAATGGTCGAATATGGAAGCTCTCTAGGCAAGAGCGGAGGCCGAGCTTGAACCACCGTGAGACACTGGTCTGAGCCCGTGGATTTCCTCCAGGAATGAGTAGAGTCCGCCCCATCAGGGAGACGGACGAGATGAAGAGCAGTCGGTTTAGCGAGGAACAGATCATCGGCATCCTCAAAGAGCAGGAGTCGGGGATGTCGACGGCGGAGGTCTGCCGTCGACACGGGATCAGTTCGGCGACGTTTTACAAGTGGAAGGCCAAATTCGGCGGGTTGGAAGTCTCGGACGCCAGGCGGCTCAAACAGCTGGAAGACGAGAACGCTCGGCTCAAGCGGCTGTTGGCGGACGCCGTGCTGGACAACGCCATGCTCAAGGAAATTGCGTCAAAAAAATTCTAGCGCCCAGCCATAAGCGGGAGGCGGTAGCTCATCTTCAGAGCCTGTTCGAGGTGAGCCAACGCCGGGCCTGCGATGCGCTGGGCGTGGATCGGACCACGGTGCGGTATCAAAGCCGCCGCCCGGATGATGCGGAGGCTCGCGAACGCATGCGCGTGCTTGCGGGCGAGCGCCGTCGATTTGGCTATCGGCGCCTGCACTGGCTGCTCAGCCGCGAAGGAAT